>JAFRLO010000030.1 GCA_017431165.1 Eggerthellaceae bacterium | reverse complement strand
GACGGCGCAGCGATGCGATCGTTTGCGCTACGACGGGCACGAGTAGACATACGACCCTTGCGTTGTTTAGGAACTGCCATGACTATTCTCCTTCTTTAACCGAGCACGTTCGTTCATCTGCTCGGACTCATATCGTTGCTTCGTTAAGACGCGAAACGGTAGTTTATCAAAGATTCGGGCTCACCGCAAGCTTTTAAATCGACTTGAGCAACCGTACGCCGAATTAATCCTCATCAAATCGAAAACCACTTAAGACGGAAAAGGGATTATCGGCCGCTACCGACTTGTTGGCATCAGGATTCGCACACGAGCACGTCTCTGTATTCAAATTGCAACCGCATATCGGGCACAAACCTTTACAGTCATCACTGCATAGAGGCTGCATCGGGACATCCATAAGCAAAGCCGCGATGACGATTGGCTCCATGTCGATGATCGAGTCATCGCTAAGATATTCGAACTCATCAGCTTCCATATCGTTCGGCGCGCCGGAATCCTTCTCGATGATGAAATAGCCTTCTAGCTCGCCAAAAAGCTCGTAATCGGTATCGACTAAGCAACGGGAGCATGATGTGCGCGCGCTCCCCTGCGCAAAGCCAGTGACCAGCAGCGCATCGCCGACGTTGCTTATTTCGGCTGACCACGTTACAGGCGAAGAGAAGGCATACGTATCCGGGCCCGCTTGCAACTCGATAAGATCGAGCTCTCCCTCAAAATGCAAGCTCTCCGCTGGCGCGAAGAGCTCATTGGGAATCTGAATTCGTGCTTGCGAAGCCATATTATCGCGTTGAGCGCAGGTTCGCATTCAGGCGATCGCGGCAACGGCGCACGTTGGAAAGCAGCGTGTCGAGGGATTGCTCGACATGACCGAACACCTCGTCGGCATAATCCTCTGCACCGGCACGCGTCTGACGCTCGAGCTCGCGGGCATCGGCGATAAGCGCATCGGCTTGTTGCTGGGAAATGCGGACGATCTCCTGTTCGCTCGCAATCGTCATTGCCTGGCTGCGGGCATCCTCGATCATGCGGTTCGCTTCAGCCTCGGCATCGTCAAGCAGGCTTTGACGCTCACGCACGATTTGACGGGCCTGGGAGAACTCGACCGGGAAGATGTCGCGAATCTCGTCGATGATCTCGAAAGCAGCATCAACGTCGACCTGACGCAAGTTCTTCTTATTGAAGGCCGGCTTGGCCTCCTCGAGCAGAATGGAAAGCTCCTCAAGCAGTCCTAATACTCCAGTTTCGTCCATTGTGTTCCTCCCATTGCGCACTATTAAAAGCGTACTGAAACGTACCGCCTACATAATCCACAAAATAGTATCACGTAATCGACCGAAGAACAGCGAAATTTGCCACTTATTGCCCATTCAACACAAAAAACGCCTGCATATCGCGCAAAAAGACACATTTAACGCGAATAATATAAAGCGAATGCTAAGAGAACGCCTTGCTGACCAGCTGATCTTTCGCCTTTTAACTTAGCTTCTCCTGAAGCGCTACGCGAACGCATTCGGGAACGAAAGCGCTGCAATCGGCGTTAAAGCTTGCCAACTCGCGGACAATTGATGAAGAGAGATACATGTACTCGGGAGGCGACATGATGAAAATCGTCTCGAGTTCGGAATCAAGCTGGTAATTGAGCGCAGTCATCTGGAATTCGTATTCGAAATCGGTGATAGCGCGCAGGCCCTTGACGAGAACCGATGCCTCCATCTGCTGCGCGAAATCGACGAGCAGTCCCGTAAATGGCTCGACACGGACGTTGGGAAGATGCTTCGTCGCCTCGCGGGCGAGCTCGACACGCTCCTCAAGCGAGAACAGCGGATGCTTTCCCTCGGAACGGGCAACGGCGACGATGACCTCGTCGAACAGCTGTGCTGCACGGGTAATGACGTCGATATGACCGTTGGTAATCGGGTCAAATGTCCCCGGAGTGAGAGCTCGCTTCATCATCGTCATCCTTTCCGAATATATCGAAGGCAACTTTGCCTGCTTCCTTGTGCTTATAGTGCTTCAAACGCGGAAAGCACGCCTGAACGTAAGGCATTATATCAATTGAACGTGCGTGTTCATAGGAAACGACGACGTCGGATGCGAGTGCACCGGCAGCATCGAGCTGTGACAGGAAATCCGCGATCTTCTGCGGCTCGAGCGCATACGGAGGATCGAGCATGACAAGATCGAAGGGCGCACGCGGAGATGTGGGCGGAAAGGAAAGAACATCCCGTTTCGCAAGAGAAGCATGGTCCGCGCCGACATCGAGTGCCTCGAGGTTGCGGGAAAGCGCCTTTGACGCCTTTCCATCTCGCTCGAAGAATTGCACGAAGGAGGCGCCGCGGGATAGGGCCTCGAGACCAAGGGCTCCGGAGCCGGCGAATGCATCAAGGACTATCGCATCCTCGAAGCCGCCTCGAGCGCTCGCAAGCGAGCTCATCAACGATTCCCGAACGCGATCGGTAGTCGGACGCGTTGTATCGCCTTGAGGCGCGACAAGCGTCCTTCCTCGCCATTGTCCAGCGATGATGCGCACCCTTACCCTCCTTGGCGAACGTGAGCGTCTTTGAACATGAGGCGAAGCTCTCGAGCGAGCGGAGCATGTTCCGGCAACGTAAGGAGAGGATCGTCTTCGAGCATCGCAGCTGCAGCATCATGAGCGGCCTCGATCATCGCGCCATCGCGTGTGACCTTCACCAGGCTGAGCATGGTGGCACCATGTTGGCGGTTGCCGAGGATATCGCCTTCCCTTCTCAGGGACAAATCGTATCCTGCCAACTCGAAACCGTCCTCTGTACGCTCCATAGCGCTCAAGCGCTCAAGCGCGGAGGGAGCCTGGGAAGCCGATATCAAGAACATCTGGCCAGGAAGACTGCCGCGGCCAACACGGCCTCTGAGTTGATGGAGCTGGCTTAAGCCGAAACGATCGGCATCCTGGACGATCATGACCGTTGCGGCCTCGACATCCATGCCGACTTCGATGACCGTCGTTGAAACGAGGATCTGGACTTCGCCTGAGCGGAACGCATCCATCACCTGCTGTTTCTTCTCAGCGCTCATGCGTCCATGCAGAAGCCCAACCTTGTAATCGATGAAAACGCCTGCCTGAAGATGAGCTGCTTCCTTTTCGGCAGCGATAAGATCCGCTTCACCATAGTCGTTATCCGTTTCGATGCTAATGTCTGAGAACTCGTATGCATCCTCTTCGAACGACGATGCCTCCTCAACATCTTTTTTGCTCGAGCGGCCCTTGGGGGAAGCGTTTTCCGAAGATGTTTGCCCGATCAGCGGGCATACTACGTACACCTGCTCTCCACGGGAAAGAGCCTCGCGCGCCGCATCAAACGCTATCCCTTGATCAGCGCGACGCAACACCTTCGTAGACCGGTTTGCTTGGTTATGGGGCCGCATCTTTAGATACGAAAGCGTAAGATCGCCATAGAGAGCCAGCGCGAGGGTACGCGGGATGGGCGTCGCTGTCAGATAGAGCGCATCGGGGGCCTCCCCTTTCGAAAGGAGGCATTCGCGTTGATCCACGCCGAAACGCTGCTGTTCATCGATGATGACCAAGGTGCATGCGCGGGCGACGACGGAATCCTCGAGCAGGGCATGTGTGCCGATCAGCACGTCGATTGTACCCGCCGCGAGCTTCGCGAGGATGGCATCTCGCTCGTTTTGGCTCGTTGAGCCACACAACACCTCCCACATGATGCCAGCCTCATCGAAAAGCGGCCCCATGCTTTGGGCGTGCTGACGAGCGAGCAATTCCGTCGGAGCCATGAACAGAGCCTGCGTTCCCGTATCTGCTGCCGCCGCTATCGCGAATCCTGCAAGCACCGTCTTGCCAGTGCCGACATCACCTAAGACCAAATGGTTCGCCGCACGCGGCGAGCCCATATGGAATAGGATGGATGCGAGCGCCTCCTGCTGGTCTAAGGTCAACTCGAATGGGAGCGCCTCGGAAAACGCCTGCAGGTGCGGACCGTCGATCACGTGCGCGCAAGCCGTACCCTTGAGACTGCGCTGCATGCTTTCCTGCATGAGCATGAGCTCAAGGATCAGAAGTTGCTCGAAAGCAAGACGGCGACGTGCTGCGCGTGCTTCATCCATACTGGTCGGGAAATGGATTGCCCGAAGTGCATTCTGGCGACTCATCAGACGGAATCGCAAACGCAGGTCAACAGGCATTGGATCTATGAGACCACTCACATCTTCGAGAGCATTCTTGATAAGCCTGCGCAAAAGCGTCGCAGACACCTTCTCGCATGCAGGATGGACGGAGATGATCATCCCCGATGCGCCATCACTCTCATCAAGCACCTGTATGACGGGATTCGTCATACGCTTATATCCGTACGAGAACTCGACGGTGCCCGCAATGGCAACACGCATGCCCTCATGCAGGGATCGCGCAAGCCATGGTTGCCGGAATGCGGTAACGATAAGGATGGATGTTTCATCGACGATATGGATCTCGACGAGTTGGAAGCGGGGTTTGGGGGTCTTGAGCTGCACGCGATGGATGACGCCAGCAACCGTGCATGCCTGACCTATCGAAGCCGATGCGATGGTCTCAACCGAAGAGAGATCCACGTACCTTCTCGGAAAATGGAAGACAAGGTCACGGACCGTTTTAATACCAAGGGATGCAAGCGCGGTAGCGCGCTGTGCGCTGACTTGGCGCACGCTGCTCACAGGCTCGTCGAGCATGAGCGTTGAACTCAACCTATCGCACGGTGCCTCTGCCATACAGCTCCGTTTTACGCTAAAGAACGGCTATTCGAGACCGAACAGCACAGGATACAGGGGTTGGTCACCACGATGAGCATCGATATCGAGATTCTCGTAGGCCTCTTCTATGATCTCAACGAGTTCTTCGAGGTCGTCCTCGCTCAAGTCTTCACCAGCTAGCAGGGTCATGGTGTCGGCATCGTCCGCATCCATCACGTCGAGCAATTCCATGACGACTTCCTCTAGGCTCGAACCTACCGCTTCGATTGCGCCATCGGAAATGCCGATGACGTCGCCTTCGGCAATCGGGTTGTCGTGTGCGTCATGGGAGTCCTTGATGGCCGTGGTAACCTCGGCCGTCTTGATGAACTCCAAGGATTCCGTCATTGTCGCGACATTCGTATCGAGATCGACGTCTTGGCTCGCATTGAACATAGCCGTGAAAGCAGCCGGAAGGCTCTTCGTGGGAACGACGGCGCACGGCATAGTGGCAAGCTCTGCCGCGCTTTGCGCAGCCATGATGATGTTGGAATTGTTCGGAAGGATGATGACCGCATCAGCGTTAACGCTCATGGCGGCATCAAGAAGATCCTTCGTTGACGGATTCATCGTCTGACCACCGGAAACGACCACATCCACGCCTAAGCTCTTTAGGATGTTCGCATTGCCCTCGCCTGCCGCGACAGCAACGAAGCCGATGGCCTTATGTGCGCCTTGCTGCTCGGCAGCAAGCTTATCGGTGCGCTCCTCACTCTGCAGCTGCATATTATGGATGAACACTTCGCTGATCTGGCCACGCTCCAAGAAATACGCGAGGACCTTGTCGGGCGTATTGGAATGGACATGAACCTTGAATTTAGGATTAGAACCGACGCAGAGCTCGCAATCACCCATGGTGGATAAGAAATCGAGTGCCTCATCCTTGTCGAGCGTATCCGAATCGACAAGGAACTCATTGCAGTAACGGTACTTCGAACCTGCCCAGTCGTTGATCTGCTCGATCTCGACCTTGGGTGCCTGCGTACGCGCGAAGCTCAGCTCGTCAGCAGCAAGACCCTCCTGACCGGTCAGGCTCGCGACGATGCCTGAAAGTAGGATGGCGAGGCCGAAGCCGCCAGCATCGACAACGTTGTTCTCCTTGAGAACCGGCAGAAGATCGGGTGTGCGCTGCACCGAGGCGAAAGCCTCGTTCGCGACGTGCTCTAGCGCTTCATCTAAAGACATGCGCTTCTTCTTCGCGTAATGGCACGCTGCAGCTGCATCGTGGAGCACCGTAAGGATCGTTCCTTCGACAGGCTTGCGAACCGCTTGGAACGCTACTTCCTCGGCACGCGACATGGCGGAATCGAAGCAATCGAGATCAAAGCTATCGAAGCCCTCGCTTCCCTCGCACAGGCCACGAAGGATCTGGGATGTGATGACGCCGGAATTGCCGCGAGCGCCCATGAGCGCGCCTGAGGTGATGGCCTTGCGGGCATCTTTTGAAGTTGCTCCTATGGGAAGCTTCGCCAGATGCTCGACTACGCTCTCGAGCGTCAAGGACATGTTCGTTCCCGTATCGCCGTCTGGCACAGGGAAAACGTTGAGGCGATTAATCTCTTCCTTGCGCTCGGAAAGCAACTTGCTTGCCGCCGCGACCGCGTTGATGACGCTGTATTTGTTATATGAGTCAGCCATGAAAAAGCTCTTTCGCTGCTAGAACACTACAAAAGGCACGTTTACGTGCTTTACAACTATTATTTTCGGCATAACTGCCGTTTCTTCCTTAGCGTACCTTAACACCCTGGACATGGATATCGATGCCATCGATCTCGACGCGCGTGTACTCACGCAACGCAAAGGTGACAGCATCGGTTAGGTTTTTGGAAACGACGCTTAGAGATGTGCCGTAGCCAATGATGACGTACATATCGATATGGACGCCCTTCTCGGTCGTCGTGATGACGACACCGCGGCGCAAACGCGAAGATGGGAGGATCTTCTGAACCGAGTCGGCGACGTTCGGCGCTGCCATGCCCACCACGCCGTAGCATTCCATAGCGGCGTTGCCTGCAATATCAGCGAGGACATCGTTGGCGATGTGCAAATCGCCAGAAACATGCGTAGCCATATGCATCCTTTCGTACTTAAGTGGTCTCCTTTGGGAAACCAGCGCGAACAAGTATACCGCATGTGGAAAACCGTGTAAGCGAGCCTGTGATGCTCTTTCGCGATATTGCATGAAAAATCCTTGTAAGCGGGACGGAAACTGTGCTATAGTGTTCAGGCTTTTTTGTTCACAAGCGTATTGATCAAGAACGCAATACATAGTTGGAGTTGATAGAAATGTCGAAGGTTTGCGAAGTTTGCGGTAAGGCTCCTGTTGCGGGTCGCAGCATCAGCCATTCTCATCGCGTCTCTAACCGCACGTTCCGCCCGAACGTTCAGAAGGTTACCATCAAGGATGCCAACGGCGTCGTCCGCAAGGCTAACATCTGCACGAAGTGCCTCAAGGCCGGCAAGGTCGTCCGCGCCTAGTTCACACTTCCATAAACAAGCACTAAACGATAGGCTCGCAATTGCGAGCCTTTGTGCGTTTATGGCGTGTAATTAATCTGAAGCCTTTCCAACCTTGAGATGAAAGAGCCCCTTTATCGCTCAATCGGAGGGTCGGTAATGAGCAAACGTTTGCACGATGGGCAAACACCTAACGGCCTGGAGGCTTTTAAATCGATAAGATGCGACTCATCGATTGACGAACGGCACACGGAGCATTTATTGCCCTCAAGCACGCCGAGCGCGACACCTGCGCACTTCTTAGCAGTCTTCTGGTACAGCTTCACCAATTCGTCAGGCAGCGTCGAAGCATACTGCGCGGCCGAAGCTTGCGCTGAGGCAACTTTGGCCTTCAGCTCCCCTCCTTCCGCTCTAAAGCTCTCAACAGCAGCATCCTCTTCCACTTGGATTTGCGAGAGTATGGTCTCGATTTGAGCTTCGACGGCTTTGATCTTCTCGAGCCGTGCATCAACCTGCTCGAGCTGAGTATCGAGAGCCGAGCGGCGCTTCTGAAGACCGTTGAGCTCTTTCGTGTGCGCTTCAACGCTTCTGAAGTCTCCGTGAACCGAATTGATGGTCGCTTGCACTGCAGACTGCTTATCGGCGAGCATAGCATCCTCGTCGGAGATCTTCGCGAATTCCTGTTCGGCTGATTTTCGCATCTCGGCGACACTTTGCTGCTTCTCAAGAATCGAGGCGCGCTTCTTCCGCGCGGCAAGGATTTGGGCGCGTTGCGGCAATTCATCGAGTTTCTTCTGCGCGGCAAGAGCGACGCGATCAGCCTTCGAAAGTGCAATCAAATTGATGAGATCTTCGCGAGATGCGTACATAGAACTCCCCTAAATTCGAATCGATTCCGGATTTGACCAGTTCGTGCTCTGGTCGAGCAAGGTAATGCGCTTTTTGTCGACTCCAACATGTTCAATCGTAGCAGCAAGCGTCGCGATGAAGGGAAGCTCGCTGACATCGTGGCCAAGCTCGATGACGCAGATACCCGCCTGCGAGAGTTCGAGGGCATGGTGATATCCGATTTCACCGCAAACGAGGCAGTCGATGCCTGAAGCCGCGCACTCTCCAACGATGCTGTTCACGCTACCATTGCATGTGCCAACCTTATGAAGCTTCTTCGTGAAATCGCCCCATACCCGTGGCGGGCGCCCGAAGACAGACAGGCAACGCGCTCCGAGCTGCCCAAGCGTCATGCCATCTTCGCGCTTCGAGAAATCGCAAAGCGATCCATAACCTTTATTCTCATCATGCTCAAGAGCGTGAATCAACCCCGTCACCTCAAGGCTGAGCATCTTCGGAAGCATGTGGTTGCCAAGCACGCTCGAATCTAGCGCAGTATGGAAACTCATGATGGCGATACCGTCTCGGATAGCCTGCCAAACCACTGGGCCTGCGTCGATTTGCCCCGATTCGGCAGGAGTGAATACGCTCGGGGGCTCGATGAACAATGGATGGTGGGTAACAAGGAGATTCGCCTGGGCCTTCGCTGCAGCCCTGACAGCAGAAAGCGTCGGATCTAAAGCAACAGCGACGCCTTCAAGATGCTCTGAGCGGTCACCGACGATAAGACCGGTACGATCCCATTCCTCGGCATCCTCCGCAGGGAAATTGGCGAGCAGCGCTTGCTCGAGCGCGCCAATCGTGTCGATGATCTCCTTCTTTGGAACAATTGATGTGTTGCTCCTTTTCGCTAACCCCTTGATTCGGTTTGTGAAGAACCCCATGTCAACCTCCTCTATACGTACCGCATCGACTCGCTAGCATAGCCTATGCAGAATGGATGCATGCATTTAAAGCATCAGCAAATGCATCAAGTTCATCTTTTGTTGTATACCTGCCGAACGAAATGCGCAATGCCCCCAGTGCAGCGTTTCGGGAAATGCCCATCGACAAAAGCACATGGCTCGGATCGAGCGAATGGCTCGCACATGCCGAACCCCCTGAAACCGCAAAGCCTTTCGCATCAAGGCGCAAAATCAAGGTTTCGCTTTCGAAACCATCGACCAGAAGGTGCACGATGCCCGGCATGAACGACTCCCCTTCACGTCCGACTACGACAGTCGCATTCACACCTTCGATTTCGCAAACGCGTGCATACAGATGGTCGCGTAGAGCAGTGAGGCGTGCAGCCTCCGAATCTAACGAAACACATGCTGCGCGTACTGCAGCAGCAAAACCCACCGCACCCGCGACATTCTGCGTACCGCTGCGACGCGCAGACTCTTGACCCCCACCGAGCATCTGAGCGGAAATGGGAGTACGGGTTCGCACATAGAGAGCGCCAATACCTTTAGGGCCGTACACTTTATGTGCAGAGAAACTCGCAGCATCGACATCGAGCTCGGTAACATCGAACGGTATTTTCCCGAGCGCCTGCGTTGCGTCAGTATGGAATACAGCACCTGCCGCATGCGCATGCGCAGCGAGAGCAGCTATCCTCTGGATGCTGCCGATTTCAGCATTGGCAGTCTGAATGGAAACCAGCACGGTGTCTGATGTCAAAGCGTCCTTAAGCGCTTCCTCGGTGATGAAACCTTGACGCGTAGGACGAAGAAACACCACGTCGAAACCTTCACGAGAGAGGCGCTTGGCTGGATTGAGAACAGCATCATGCTCGATTTCGGTAGAGATGATTCTCGGTGAAGACGGGGCCGTTCCCTGTTTTTTCCTCTGCTCGACAGCTGCATGCGCCAATCCGAAAAGCGCAAGATTGTCCGCCTCAGTTGCGCCGGATGTGAAGATGAGCTCATCGGGTTTTCTGGCACCGATTACACGTGAAATTTCTCGACGCGCCTGCTCGAGGGCATTGAAAGCGTTCCTGCCAGGCGTATGCAGAGAGTTAGCATTCGCAGAAGACTGCATGTTTGCCGGACCAGCCGCAAAATACGGGGCCATGGCATTTGCGGCCTCTTCGCATAAAGGCGCAGTCGCCGCATAGTCGAGGTATGAATACTTCGCTTTCCCTGCAGCCAATGCGCTCGATGCTCCCATCAGACTATGAGTTTTCCAACGCCGACGTACGGGCTTGTTCGGCAACTGCTGTAATCTCGGCGATTGCCGAAGCGGGGTCTGAAGCCGCACACACGGCATTGCCTGCTACGAGCACATCAGCTCCTCGGGCACAAACGAGCGGCGCAGTCTTAACGCCGATGCCGCCATCGACCTCGATGAGAGGAGAGACACCCGCCTTACATGCCATAGCCACAACCTCGGCTACCTTATCCTCGCTACCTTCGATATACGATTGTCCTGAGAATCCAGGTTCCACGCTCATGACAAGCACCATGTGCAAGCGTTCAATCACGTTCTCGATAACGGATACGGGAGTCTTCGGCTTGATAGCGACCGAAGGATATGCTCCCATGTCAACAATTAGCGAGATCGCCTTATCAAGCTCGCCCTTTTCTGAAAGAGCCTCAGCATGAACGGTCACGATATCCGCTCCAGCATCGATGAACCAAGGAATCTGGCGCAAGGGGTTATCGACCATCAAGTGCACGTCAAGCGGCATTCCCGACGTCTTCTTGAGCTGCTTGACCAGTGGAACGCCCATTGTTAGATTCGGAACGAAATGACCGTCCATGACATCGACGTGGACATAGCGTGCGCCACCACATCGAAGCACATCGATATCATGCTGGAGATTCATGAAATCGGCTGATAGAATCGATGGCGCGATCGCGATGGAAGAGAACACGGCAGCCTCTTTTCGAGTTAGATGATAGTCACCTCGTATTGTAGTCTACTTCGCACCCCGCCAGACTCAAAAATGAAGTAAGATGGTCTTAGTTAGCAGAAGCTAAACATCTCGGAGGGAACATGGGACGTACGCTCACCTACTTCTCGTACAACAGCCGTGTAGGGCTCGTGACCATCGCAGCAAGCGACTCAGGAATCACGGCACTTTCGTTTGGCAATACGCCTATCGCTGATGCGAAATGCACCCCATGCGCGCTTACCAACGAAGCCGCCACCCAAATCCAGGAATATTTTGCAGGAAAACGCCGTACTTTCGAGTTGCCCCTCGATGTACACGGAAGCGCATTCTCCGAGATGGTATGGAAGGCTATCCAAGCCATTCCCTACGGATCTACTATGACCGCCACGCAAATCGCGGAGACGATTGGAAAACCCGAATCGGTGCGCGCCGTCGGAAGCGCGGTATCCTCGGCGCCGACAGAATTGCTCATACCTGTTCATCGCGTCGTCAACGCTCAAGGACGCCCACGGGGAACCGGCAAGCAAGCTCGCCAGCATCAGCATCTCGTTTCATTCGAGCGGGCCAGAATCTCAAATGGATCCAAAAAGCAATAGTATTCGATTGTTCATATAGCTTATTGCTTGGTAACGCGGTCTTTCTTTGAACCCATTCGGTTCTCCGTACCGCTTCTGAGTCTTTGTATGTTGCCCCTATGTGCCCAAATAGCCGTCGCAGCAGCCACAAGACAACAAATCAAGTTCACCCAACTCGGTGATGAGCCGGCTGGTGTTTGGATAACATAGATGAAAAGCGAGACGAACGGGCATAGGACCGCAGCGGAAATCGAGCCAGCTGAAATATAGCGGGTTGCTAGCGCGACGATACCGAAAATGGCGATTTCAGCCAAGCATCCCCAAACACCGAACACCATGAGCAGGCATCCCCCGGCAACGGCGATGCCCTTTCCACCCTTGAAACGAAGCCAAGGATTGAACACATGACCCCACATGCATGCGAGAAGAGAAATTCCCAAAAGCATCGCTTCGGTCTCCCATGAAGTTAGGCCCGTGCCGGCCACAACATACGAAGAGACAATCTTCGCTGCTAATCCGGACAAAACGCCTTTTACGAAGTCGAGAACGAAGACGACATAGCCGATCTTGCCGAGTACACGGACCGCGTTCGTGGCGCCGATGTTGCCTGAGCCATGCTCACGTAAATCAACATGATAGAAAACGCGGGAAATCACGAGTCCCCAGGAAATGGAGCCCAGAAGATACGCCACGACGAAAACGATTATGCATGCAACAGGAAGCGACATTGCCTGCAATCCTCCCCACACAACTCGCGGAAGCACCTCGCGCCCGCGTTAATCCTTCTTCTTAAATTTCATCGATATCGGAGTTCCTGTCAAATCGAAGCTCTTGCGAAGGCGGTTTTCAAGGAATCGGCGGTAGTTGTCGGTTACGATGTCGGGACGGTTGACGAAGAATGTGAAATGCGGCGGGCACGTCGATGTCTGCGTCACGTATTTCATGCGCAAAACGCGCTTGCCTTTGGTCACTGTGACACCGCTCTCCCTGACCTCGGTCAACCAAGCATTGAGCTTGCTGGTGGAGATCGTTCCAGAGAAATGCGCGTATGCCTCGTCGACCAGCTTCCAGATACGCTCGACGTTCTTGCCTGTCAGAGCAGAGATCGCCACCACGGGAGCATACCCAACGAACATGAGCCTATCATGTATGCGTTCGCGGATCTCCGCCTTCTTATCCGGACCCTCGATCAAATCCCACTTGTTGAGCACGATCACCATCGCGCATCCGCGTTCTGCCGCGAAGCTGGCGACGCGTTGGTCTTGGTCGGTCAATCCAAGGGTGGAGTCGATGACGAGTATCGCGACATCTGCACGATCTATGGCGCGCATGGCGCGAACGAACCCGTAATACTCGACATCTTCGTCAATCTGGCTCTTGCGGCGAAGCCCGGCCGTATCGACGATGGTATAGCGCGTGCCATTATGTTCGACGAGCGTGTCAATGGCATCGCGTGTCGTTCCTGCCACATCACTTACGATGCTGCGATCGTTATCGGTCATCTTGTTCGTAAGCGAGGATTTGCCGGCATTCGGACGACCGATGATGGCGATATTGATGGAAGGCTCCTCGGGTTCGGGTTCCTGATCGAGCCCCAAACGGCGAAGGTGCGCTACGACCTCGTCGAGCAAGTCCCCTGTGCCGTTGCCATGCGTTGCCGAGACGGGCCATGGATCGCCGAGACCAAGCTGGTAAAATTCCCACATCTCGTCCTCTCGACCCGGCGTATCCATCTTGTTGACGACGAGCATGACAGGCTTTTCGCTCTTGCGAAGGATACGGGCAACTTCCTCGTCATCGGCATTGATGCCAGCTTTGGCATCAACGAGGAAAATGATGACATCGGCCTCCTTGGTTGCCTCGAATGCTTGATTGCGGATGGAGCCCTGGAAGGCGTCATCGTCGCCCATTTCGATTCCACCCGTATCAATAAGCCTGAAGCTCACACCATTCCAGTCGGCATCATGGTATGAGCGGTCGCGCGTCACGCCGCGCATTTCATGGACGATGGCCTCATCGGCTTGTGCGATACGGTTTACAAGCGTCGACTTGCCGACGTTCGGACGCCCAACAACTGCAATAATCGGTAATCCCATATCTACTCCTGTGCGAAAAGACAGCAGGCTAATTCTTTGAGAGAATCGGATGCGTTGCAGGATACCACAGCGATGCGGGCGCCTGTAGCGTTTTGCAAATCCTGCACAGCGAACCCATCGAGTGTTAGCCCATCATCGTTGAAGACGATGTTGGGAATCGCGAACAGGCAATGCGAACGCATATCGTCCGTCATTCCCGAAAGCGTATCCGTTATAGCATGTGCGATATCGCATCCGCACAAAAGACCCGTCACATCGACGTTTCCCCCGAAATAATCATTGCGCACAGCAAGCGGGTGCATGCGCGCGTTCAGCGGGCTTTCCGCGACGAGTTGCGAGAAGTACGGTTCCATCGCGAACCCGGTAACGTAAAAAAGATGCGTATCGGTATCTTCAAGCGCACGCAAGCAGTCTGCATGATCGCCTTTCGAGAATACCTCCATCCAATCGTCGACAAAGGTTCGGATGATGCCCACGCCATCCTCGAACATTGAGAAATCGCCATAGAACGGAGCTTTCGGAAGATGCTTGAGCACGTCCTCCTGATAAGCGTTCCGGTAGAACTCATCCGCTGCGAAAACCCATGCATGGCCCCTCTCCTCCAAAGCCCGCGTTTGGAAGGGCTCGAGCAATTCCAGTACAGCCAAGGCCGCATCCCTATCGTTGAAGCTTGTGGTGAACTTCATCTGATGGGATGTGTATCCTAAGGGAACGATGCACACATCCAAGATGCCTGATCTCTCGTATGCCCACGCAAGGGTCTCTTTGAGCACTTCCCCGTCGTTTTCCCCAGGAAGAAGCACGATTTGTACGTGGAATTCGATACCACGAGACAAAAGGCGCTCGAACGAATCGATGCCATGTTTGGCAAACTTTCCGATCAGGCGCGCACGCACGCCATCATCGACCGCGTGGAGCGACATCCTTAAGGGGGAAAGGCGCATATCCACGATGCGCTGCTCCTCCTCGGGCGTCATATTCGTCAAGGTAACGAAGGTTCCGCTCAAAAAGCTCAGTCGATAATCGTCATCGCGCACATACAGCGAGTCCCGCATGCCGCGCGGTAATTGGTGCATGAAGCAGAACGTGCACGCGTTTCTGCATTGACGCACGCCATCGAACACGACGCCTTCGAACGAAAGCCCGAAGCCACTTCCCTCATCCCGCTCGAGCGTCACTTCGCCCGAATCGCCATCGAGGTCGATATACCCTACTGAAATGACATCGTCGGCAGTATGCCAACGCCAATCGATGATATCGCGCAAGGGCTCGCCATCGACCGTCGTGATGATGCAGCCCGGAGTAAAACCCACATCGTCAGCAGGAGAAAAAGGCTCCACATCCACGATGAGCGCGCCGAAGTCGCGCTTCGCCGTGCGCGCGGAATCGATTGTGGGATAGATTGCCATAATGGGATGCCTTACGCGAAAGCGGCAACAAGCCGCATCGTGGGACTACACTGGATTCCGTGCTGTTGCAACGCGACCCGAACGAACGACCTCGACGATGCCGTAGGCATCGAGCAGGCCTTGCAGGCGCTCGAGCGTCGCCGCATCGCCCACTGCCTCGATAGTCAGGCGCTTCTTGCCCACATCGACGATGGAAGCATTGAATACCGATGTGATCTGGGTGATCTCGGCGAGCTTATCGGGCTCAGCATTGATCTTGAACAGCACAAGCTCATGCTCGATGGGATCCTTCTTCGTAAGGTCGGTCACCGTCAGCACGCTCACGAGCTTGTTAAGCTGCTTGGTGATCTGCTCATAAGAGATGTTGTCGGCTTCAACGACCGCAACCAGGCACGACCACGCGGGGTCCTGCGTCGGACCGACAGAAAGCGATTCGATGTTGAACCCACGACGCGAGATGAGTCCGGTGATGCGTTGAAGCACGCCCGGTTTGTTCTCAACGCGGGCGGAAAGAACGTGTCTCATCGCTTATGCCTCCCCTTCGCCATCCACAGTCATAGCCGTATCGAGCACACCGAGCGCCTCATCAAGGCACGCACCGGGCACCACCATGGGATACACGTTGTGGTCACGGGCCACCATCACATCGAGCAAGGCAGGGCCTTTGCATGCAAGCAAATCGTCAAGCGCCTTATCGAGATCGTCGGGGTCTGCCACGCGTGCGGCATGCCAGCCGTAGGCATCGGCAAGCTTCACGAAATCGGGAACCGCATCGAGCTTGGTGGCGATGTAGCGCCCTTCGCAGAACAGCTCCTGCTGTTGGCGTACCATGCCAAGGCTCCGATTGTCGAAAATAAGCACTTTGACCTGGGTATTATTGGCGATTGCAGTCGCCATCTCCTGCTCGCACATCTGGAAGGAGCCGTCACCAGCGATGCAGACGATTTGCTTATCGGGACGGCCGAGCGCCGCACCGATAGCCGCAGGGAACCCGAAGCCCATGGTGCCCAGACCACCACTCGTGATGAAGGAACGCGGCACATCGCGATCGATAAGCTGTGCAGCCCACATCTGATGTTGGCCAACCTCGGTGGTAACGATGCTTGCGAGCGGGTCAAGCCGCTGCGATAGCTTCGCGCACACGAGTTCGGGCGACAACCCGCCTTCGAGAGCCGTGGTGCCCCGCTCGAAGGGATACCGCGCCTTAAGCTGCCTCAAGTGCTCAAGCCATGCACCCGTATCAAGAGCGATCTCCTCCTTCTCGAGGCGCTCGATGAGTGCTGCGAGCACGATGCGCACATCGCCGACGATGGGAACGTCTATGGGGATGACCTTGCCGATTTCAGCGGGATCGATATCGATATGGATGATGCGGGCGTCCTTCGCGAAGCACTCGGGATTACCCGTCACACGGTCGCTGAAGCGCGTCCCGCATGCCAAGAGCACATCGGCTTCGCATAAGGCCTGATTCGCGAACTTCGAGCCGTGCATACCTGCAAAGCCGAAGCACAATGGATCGCTTTCGGGTAAGGCGCCCTTGCCCATCAAAGTGGTCACCACAGGGGCGTTGAGCGCATGCGCAAGATCATGCAGTTCTGCACGTGCACCAGATGAGACGATGCCGCCGCCAGCCAAGATGACCGGCCGCTTTGCACCCGAAAGCGTTGCGACAGCCTGCTTTATCTGCCGTGCATTGCCCTTGTACGTGGGTTTGTACGAAGGGAGATCGATATGCGAAGGATATGAGAACTCCAGCGTCTGCGCCGCCACATCGCTCGGGATGTCGATCAGCACGGGACCCGGACGGCCCGTGCGCGCGATATGGAAGGCTGCACGGAAGGTCTCGGGCAGCAATGCCGCCGATTTCACGAGGAAGCTATGCTTGACCACGGGCATTGACATGCCCATGATATCGGATTCCTGGAAAGCATCCGTGCCGATCATCGTAGTCGGCACCTGTCCCGTCACGATGACGAGCGGCACGCTATCCATGTAAGCCGTTGCGATACCGGTGACCGTGTTCGATGCACCAGGACCGCTTGTGACCAAAACCACGCCCACCTTGCCGGTTGCACGCGCATAGCCATCGGCCTCATGCACAGCACCTTGCTAGTGACGTGCGGTGATGTGTGTTATCGGCGATGCATACAGCGCATCGTAAATCGCAAGCACCGATCCACCAGGGTAGCCGAATACCAGCTCGACGCCCTCCGCCTCAAGCGATGCGATAACCGCCTGTGCTCCAGTCAGGACTGGGGCTGGTTCGTGCAGGCGCGATTGTCTGTTATGTGCACGTGATTGCGTCATGGGGTCGTGTTCCTTCGGATGGACGGGCCTATACGGTCTTATGCGTGCTTCTTCTCGAAGTCCTCCATGAATTCGACGAGCTTCTCAACGCCCGCGCGAGGCATGGCATTGTAGATGCTTGCACGCATGCCGCCTACGCTGCGATGGCCCTTGAGGTTCTCCATTCCGGCTGCCTTCGCTGCCGCGATGAACTCGGCATCGAGCTCGGCCGAACCCGTAACGAACGGGATGTTCATGATTGAGCGGTCCTTCGGGTCGACTGTGGACTTGAACAGCTTACTGGAATCGAGGAAATCGTACAGAAGGTTCGCTTTCGAGACGTTGCGCTCGCGCATCGCCTCCAGGCCACCCTGGGCCTTCAGCCACTTGAAGACCTTGCCACAGATGTAAATCGTGTAGCATGGCGGCGTGTTGTACATGCTGTTGTTCTTGGTGTAGGTGTCATAGCGCAGCATGATCGGCGTCGGGAACAAAAGATCCTCGCGCACCAGATCCTTGCGGATGATGACGATGGCCATGCCTGCAGGGCCGACATTCTTCTGCACGCCGCCATAGATGACGCCGTACTTCTCCACGTCAACGGGCTCGGAAAGGAAGCACGAGGAAACATCGGCGACGAGTGGCTTGCCGTTCGTATCGGGAAGCTCATGATAGAGCGTGCCGTAGATGGTCTCGTTCTGGCAGATGTAGACATAGTCGGCATCGTCGGAAACCTTGATGGAATGCACATCGGGCACATAGCTGAAGGTCTTATCCTCGCTTGATGCGAGCAGGTTAGCCTTGCCGAAAAGCTGCGCCTCCTTATAGGCCTTCTTGGACCACGAGCCGCTCACGATGTAGTCGGCGACCTTGTTCTGCATGAGATTCATCGGAATCATCGCGAACTGCGTCGTCGCACCGCCCTGGATGAACAGCACGTGGTAGTTCTCGGGAATGCCCATGAGGTCGCGGATATCCGCCTGGGCCTCATTGATAATCGTATCGAACGCAGAAGAGCGATGGCTCATCTCCATAACGGACATACCGCATCCGCGGTAATCGAGCATCTCCTCGGCAGCCTCGGCGAGGACTTCCTCGGGAAGGACCGCAGGACCAGCGGAAAAGTTGTAGATACGGGACATGTAAACTCCTAACATCTTCGATCTATCGCCGCACCTTCGTTGTGCAAGCTTATTTGTCCAAAACTTAATGATAGCGCTTTTCGCGCATTACAGATAGTTTTTCGGGACTTCAGGTTGCCTGAGAACGGCAAGGATGTGGACGTAAACGCGCTATTTGCCGCACCGGGCTACCAAAACACGCGGCCTTTCGGCAAGATCGCATACGATGCGCACGTCACAATAGCCTTTTTCAATGGCAAGTCTTGCAGCTTCTTCGAGGCTTTCTTCGAAGAGTTCGACTGCAAGCACCCCATGAGGCTTCAGGTAAGCCCATGCCTGATCCAAGAGGATGCGGAAAGCGTCGAGGCCATCGGCTCCCCCATCGAGCGCAAGGCGCGGTTCGAAATCCGCGACCTCGCGCGGTATCGTCTCAATGATCGAGGTAGGGATATACGGCGGGTTACTTATGATCGCATCAACCTCTCCGATAAGTGATTCATCAAGATTAGAGAGCATATCACTCTCAATTACGGTAACACGGTCGGAGACGCCGCACGTAATTGCGTTCTTCTCGCATAGCGCGAGAGCCTCAGGTGCGATATCTAGCGCATAGAGGTGGGTATCTAAACGCTCAGAGGCTATAGAGCACGCGATGCATCCACTACCCGTACCGACATCCACGATGCGGAGGACCGTCCCATCTTCTTCCATTGGAAGGTTTGACAAAAGCTCACTTACGAGCACCTCGGTCTCTGGGCGTGGAATCAAGACTCCGCGAGCCACTTCGATTGAGAGGAAGCGGAAGCCCACCTCCCCGATGATGTATTGTAAAGGCTCCCCTTCTGCACGCCTCTTCACGTAGTCACGCAGGAGGTCGCGCTCCCCTAAACTGAGAGGTCGCTCGAGATTGGTGTAAAGCTCGATACGGGATAATCCGCAGGCGTGCGCGATGAGCTTCTGAGTCGAGACGCGTGGATTCTCATCGCCCTTGCGCTCCAAATATCCCGTCGTCCAATCGAGGGCTGCCTTAATGGTCCATATGTCATTCGATTGCACCACGAAAGAATGCCAGCCCGTATCGCCTAAATGGCTTCTTCGAGCTTCTGGGCTCGATCGGCAGCCTGCAGCGCCGTGATGAGCTCCGACAAGCCCGCTCCACCCGCACCGAGCAAGACACCGTTATAGGTGCCGTTGTAGCCGATACGATGATCGGTCACGCGGTCCTGAGGCGCATTGTAGGTGCGAATCTTCTCAGCTCGGTCACCCGTGCCGATCTGCGCAAGGCGCTTTGCACCTTCGGCCGCCTGCTGTTCCGCGAGCATCTTCTCGTACAGACGTGCGCGGAGCACGGCCATCGCCGCGATCTTGTGCTGGAGCTGCGATTTCTGGTCTTGAGATTGCACGACCAAACCCGTTGGCAGATGCGTGATGCGCACGGCACTGTCGGTGGTATTGACGCACTGACCACCAGGACCGCCCGCACGATACACATCGATGCGCAGATCACCTTCGTTGATCTCGACTTCGACTTCGTCAGCTTCGGGAAGCACGGCAACAGTAGCGGTGGAGGTGTGGATGCGCCCCTGGCTTTCGGTCTTGGGAACGCGCTGCACGCGATGCACACCGCTTTCGAACTTCATGACGGAATACACGTGGTCGCCTTTGACCTTGAATTGGATTTCTTTGTAACCACCGGCTTCAGAGGGTGACACGTCAAGCGTCTCGGTCTTCCAGCGGTGCTCCGATGCGAAACGCTCGTACATCTTGTACAAATCGCCCGCGAAGATGGCCGCCTCGTCACCACCAGCCGCAGCACGGATCTCGACGATGATGTCCTTCTCATCGGCGGGATCGGAAGGAATCAGCATAAATTTGATGTCTTCCTCTAGGCTGGGCAGACGCGATTCGATATCGGCGATTTCCTCCTGGGCGAACTCCTTCATCTCGGCATCGGAGAGCATCTCCTTCGCTGCGGCAAGATCATCGACCGCGGACACAAACTCACGTGCCTTCGCGACGAGCGGACCCTGATCGGCGTATTCCTTGGCTAGACGATTGTATTCGCGTTGGTTGGAGAGCACCTCAGGGTCACCCATCTTCGCCTGGAGCTCTTCGTACGATTCAATTATCTTCTGCAGCTTCCCATACATCTCTGGTTCTTGCATGTCTTATGTGCCTTTCGCTTTCCTTGCATTTCGTTAAATGAGTCCGTATCGCAGCATTGCCCGCAACGCACTGAAGTGCGAAACGGGCAATGCGATATGTGATATGAACGTAGCTAGAGGCCGATGAAAGCCTCAACTTGAGCCTTCGGTAAGGCGCCGGTCGTGTAATGGACGATATTGCCATTCTCAAACAAGAATAACGTCGGAACGGCTTGCACACCGAAAGCCGAAGCAAGATCCCGGCATGCATCGATGTTGCACGAGTAGATCTTGACCTTACCCTTGTGCTCTTGGGCAATCTGCTCGAGCACCGGTGCGAGCGCGTGGCACGGACCGCACCAGACTGCCGAGAAGTCGACGACAACCTTGCCAGATGCCTTCAGGACCTTCTGCTCGAAATCAGCCGAGGTCACGTCGCCAACAAGGCTCTCAGGGGGGATCTGAGGCTCGGGAGCCCTGTCTGCCAAGAATCCCGAATCGGAAGCAGATTTGATGATTCTTCCCATGATATTGTTCCTTCCGTGTGTCTTCGGTCAATGCTTACAGTGCAGCGTCCGCGATGATCTCGACCAGCTTCTCAACCGGCCACGAACCCTGGTCGCCTTCATGGCGGCTACGGACGCTGATGGTGCCATTCTCGATTTCCTTGTCGCCGAGGACGACCATGTACGGGATGCGCTGGGATTGCGCCTTGGCTATCTTGACGCGCATCGGTTCGTTCTGGGCGTACACGTCCACACGTCCGCCTGCCGCGCGCAAGGTCGCCGCAAGCTCCTCGGCGGCATCGTTGTGGCGGTCGGCAAGCGGGAGCACGGCAACCTGGACGGGTGCGAGCCATAAGGGCAACGCGCCTGCGTAATGCTCGATCAAGATGCCTAGGAAGCGCTCGATGGAGCCGAAGATCGCACGATGAAGCATCCACGGGCGCTCCTCAGTGTTGTCTTCAGTGCGATAGGTCAAGCCAAACCGCTCAGGCAGGTTGAAATCGACCTGCACGGTCGAGCACTGCCACGTGCGGCCGATTGCATCCTTGACCTTGATGTCGATCTTCGGACCGTAGAACGCACCGTCACCCTCATTGATGTCGTATGCAAGGCCATGACGAGCGCATGCGTCCTTGAGCACGTTCGTCGCATGCTCCCACATGTCGTCCGTACCGATGCTTTTCTCGGGACGGGTCGAGATCTCTGCAGAGTACTCGAAACCGAAAGTCGACATGATATGGTCGACCAAATCGAGGATGGCAAGCACCTCGTCGACCAGCTGCTCACGCGTGCAGAACACGTGCGCATCGTCTTGCGTGAAGCCGCGAGCACGCAAAAGTCCATGCACGACGCCGCTCATCTCGTGACGATATACCGTACCGAACTCAAAGTAGCGCAAGGGAAGGTCTCGATACGAATGCAGATCGTTCTTGTACAGCATTACATGGCCGGGGCAGTTCATCGGCTTAACGCCGTACTCGGAATAACGCGGATTGTCGGCATCGCCTTCGTTAATGTTGAAGAAGTACATGTTGTCGTGATAGTAACCATAGTGGCCCGACGTCTTCCATACCTCGGCATTGTAGATATGGGGCGTGATGACCTCTTCATAACCGCGGGCGTACAGATCGCGGCGCAACCATTCCTGCAAGGTACGGATGATGCGCGCGCCCTTGGGAAGATAGAGGGGCAAACCAACGCCAGCCATGGGATCCATAGTGTAAATACCCAGCTCACGACCAAGTTTACGATGATCGCGCTTCTCGGCTTCCTCAAGATTGTGCAGGTATTCATCCAAGTCCTTCTTCTTGAAGAACGCGGTACCGTATACACGGGTGAGCTGCTCGCGTGAAGCATCGCCTTTCCAGTAGGCGCCTGCGACCTTCATGAGCTTGAACGCGCCGATAAGACCCGCGCTCGGGATATGCGGGCCATTGCAAAGGTCGATGAAGTCGCCATGGCGGCGAACGATGATCTCGGCATCGGAGTCGAGCTCGTGCAGATGCTCGACCTTCAGACGCTGATTGATGAACAGACCAGCAGCTTCCTCGCGGGAAACCACCTCGCGCACGAAAGGCTCATCTTTGGCGATGATCTCAGCCATCTTGGCCTCGATCGCTGGGAAATCCTCAGTGGAAAGCGGAGACGGAAGCGCGAAATCGTAATAGAACCCATCCTCTGTTGCCGGACCATAGCCGATCTGCACGCCGGGATACAGGATTTGCACCGCTTCTGCAAGCACGTGCGCGCAGGAATGGCACAGAATCTGCCGTGCGTCAGGCGATTTCTGGGTGATGATCTCAACCGTTGCGCCTTCAGGAACCACGGTATCAAGATCAGCATACGCGCAGTTGATTTTGCCGCCGATGGCAGCCTTGGCCAAGCCAGCTCCGATGGACGCCGCTACGTCGGCGATCGTTGCCCCCTGCTCGACCTGTTTGATCGATCCGTCTGGAAGTGTGATGTTCATCTTCGTTCCTTTCTTGCCGGGTGGATACAAACCACCTGCAGTTATTCCTAAGCCGAGCAAACCTTCATGCTACGGCTTTTGCTAACGAGCTTATTGTTGATGTGGCGCCTCTAGCGGTCTGCCCTGATCTTCGTTGCGCAATACGGGCAGATGCTCCATTCGGGCTCGAGTGCATGATGGCACGTCGGGCACAGATTCTTCAGCTGCGTATGGCAATGCGGGCACAATACGAAATCTGCCTCGATGGGATAGCCGCATGCGGCGCATTCACCGTATTTGAGAAGCTCGCGTTTCTTCATCTCGATTTCGAGAGCCTGCTCCTCTTGGTCGATCTTGTACAGCGGTGGGCGCAGCATGCAGTATGCAAGCAGACCCAGTAGCGGAATCAGGGCGATGATTCCCCACATCACCCATTTATCGGTACGCTGATAGGCATCCTTGATGACCCAGATGATCGAGAGGACATACAAGATGACAAGGAAGATCACGATGACCGTCACGGCTGTCTGCAGTTGTGGTGTCCATAATGTCGAGAACAATTCGCTCATGCTAACCTCATCTTCTTCTCGTGCAAGTCGTATTCACGCTTGCGAATCTTTACGATGCTTTCTCCTCTAGTGCTGAAACCTTCATCGTATAAACCAACAGAACAGTATATCAAAACCCTTTCCTACAGGTTTTCCAGTTGCTCATCGATGCGCGCGAGCCTATCCGTCAAATCGGCAAGCTTACCGCGATCCTTCTCGATGATCTCGGGTGCCGCTTTCGCCAGGAAGCCCTTGTTCGAAAGCTTCTTGGTAAGCTTCGCCACATCAGCATCAACCTTCGCGCGCTCCTTGGAAAGGCGTGCACGCTCCGCTTCGAAATCGACCAATCCGCTCAGGCAAACATACACCTCTACGCCAGCGGAAAGCACGGCGCTCGACTCGGCAGGCTTGCTCGCATCGGCCGCAGCGCTTAACCGCGCTGCACCAATCGACTCAACCAAAGCCTTCTCGGAGTTAAGCAGCTCGACATCGGCATCGTTCGCCTTGACGACCACATCGAGCGGCGTCTTCGGAGAGATGCCATAACGGGCACGGGAGGAACGGATCGCGCTGATGACCTGGCAGACCAGTTCGATCGAGCGCTCAGCCGACGTATTGCAGTATTTCTCGAAATCCTCTGCATCGGGCCACACCGCACCGATCAGATACGGAGAATCCTTCTCGCAGGGAAGCTGCTGGTATATCTCTTCCGTTACGAACGGCATGATGGGATGAAGCAGACGGATCGATTGGTCGAGGATGAATACCAGATTACGCTGGCAGTTCAAACGATCCTCGGGATCGTTGTCCGCCGAGAGGCGGCTTTTCGAGAATTCGATGTACCAATCGCAGAACTCGTTCCAGAAGAACGGATACAGGCTCCTCGTTATCTCCCCGAAATCATAGGTTTCGAATGCGGCGTCAACATCTTTGATCAGCGTCGCAAGACGGCTGAAAATGCACATGTCGGCAGGCGTGGTCAGCTTCGGCTCACCAGGCGTATAGCCGTCAAGATGCATCATTACGAAACGTGCCGCGTTTCTGATCTTGTTCGCGAAATTGCGGCTGCTCTCGATCTTCTGATAATCGAAACGCATAGCCTGTGCACCTGTGACCTGCATCAACAATCCGAAACGCATGCCATCGGCACCATAGTTCTTCATCAGCTCGACCGGATCGACGCCGTTTCCGCGGCTCTTCGACATCGGCTTACCGTCGGCGCCCATGACCGTCGGATGGATGAGCACGTGATAGAACGGGATCTGATGCGTGCAATACAGCGATGACATCACCATACGAGCAACCCACAGACCCATGATGTCGCGCGCCGTGGAAAGCACCTGCGTCGGATAATGCTTCACTAAATCCGGCGATTCGTTACCGAGCTGTGCCCATTTCTGCGTTGCAAAGGGCCACAGTTGCGACGAGAACCACGTGTCGAGCACGTCATCGTCCTGGCGAACCTTGGCACCGCATGCGGGGCATGTATCGATATCCTCAAGGCTCGCATCTTGCCAGCCGCACTCATCGCAGTAGAACATGGGGATTCTATGCCCCCACCATAATTGACGCGAGATGCACCAATCCTTCAGATTCGCGATCCAGTCGAGATACACCTGGCTCCACCGTGCCGGGAAGAACTGGATCGTCCCATCCTCGACAACCTCAGCCGCGCGACGTTTCAATTCATCAACCGCGACGAACCATTGCTCGGAAAGCCACGGTTCGAGTTTGTTGTGGCAGCGATAGCAATGCATGACCGAATGATCGTGATCCTCGATATGGTCAAGCAAGCCCATCTCTTCAAACTTCGCGACGACCGCTTCGCGCGCCTCATCGCGATCCATGCCGGACAAATCGCCATAGCCTTCCACCACATGCGCAGTCTCGTCGAAGATGTTGACGCGCGGGAGGTCGTGGCGCTCCCCCATGGCGTAGTCGTTCGGGTCATGGGCAGGCGTGACCTTCACGCAGCCCGTTCCGAATTCCTTATCCACGTAGAAATCGGCGAAGATCGGAATCTCGCGATTCACGATGGGAAGCATGACGGTCTTGCCGATAAGATGCTTATAGCGCTCGTCTTGCGGGCTCACGGCAACACCGGTGTCGCCAAGCATGGTCTCAGGACGCGTGGTTGCGACCACGATGTAGTCCATACCGTCAACCGGCTCGGTCAACGGATAACGCAAATACCACAAGTGACCCTTTTCGTCTTCGTACTCGGCCTCGTCATCGGCAATGGCTGTCGTACAGCTCGGGCACCAATTCACGATGCGCTTGCCTCGATAGATAAGATCATCGTGGTACCAATCGACGAAGACCTTGCGGACAGCTTGGCTGAACTCCTCGGACATCGAGAACTGCTCATCCTCGTAATCGCATGAGCAGCCCATCATCGATATCTGGTTCACGATGGTCGTACCGTATTGGAGGCGCCATTCCTGGCAAGCCTCGATGAACGCCTCACGACCGATCTCGCGACGGTTGATGCCCTGCTCGGCAAGATGCTTGTCGACCTTGGTCTGCGTAGCAATGCCGGCATGGTCGGTTCCCAATATCCAGCGAGTCTGGAAACCGCGCATGCGCGCACGGCGGATGCACGTATCCTGGATGGTGTCATTGAGAGCATGGCCCATATGCAAAACGCCGGTAACGTTCGGCGGCGGGATCACGATCGTGTAGGATTCGCCGGCATGCTTCCCAAAACCCTTGGAACGCTGGAAATAGCCCGCATCCTTCCATGCCTGGAAAAGCGGGCGCTCATGCGCTGCGAAATCGTATTCGATCTTCTTGTCTTCGGCCATAAAACCTGCTCCTTTATTCTTATGCGATGAGCTTGATCTTCGGTTTTGTCTCGCCTTTCACGTCGCTTGCACGCACGGTCACGCTCTTCTTGCCAGGCGTTTCCGGGAGATCGTACATGACGTCCTGCAAGACGCGCTCGCAGATGCTGCGAAGGCCTCTCGCACCAGTGCCGTGCTCGGCAGCCTCGTGCGCAATCGCCTCGAGCGCACGGCGTTGGAAAGTAAGCTCCGCGTCCTCGAACGCGAACAGCTTCCTGTATTGCTTGACGAGCGCGTTCTTCGGCTCGGTCAAGATACGGACCAAATCCTCTTCTGAGAGCTCGCAAAGCGCCGTGATGACGGGGATCCTGCCCACGAACTCGGGGATCATGCCGTACTTGTTAAGGTCCTCGGGAAGCACCTGCTCGAGAAGCTCCGCCTCGGCCTGTTTCTTGCTCTCGGGAAGTTCTACGTTGAAGCCAAGCCCGTGCTTGCCCACGCGCTGCGCGATGATGTCGGATAATCCGACGAACGCGCCACCTAAGATGAACAGGATGTTCGTAGTGTTGATGTGGATGAGCTCCTGCTGGGGATGCTTGCGGCCACCTTGCGGCGGAACACTTGCTTCCGTGCCTTCAACGATCTTCAAGAGCGCCTGCTGAACGCCCTCACCCGACACGTCACGCGTGATGGAAAGGTTCTCGGCTTTGCGTGCGATCTTATCGATCTCGTCCACATACACGATGCCGATCTCGGCACTCGGGATATCGAAATCCGCTGCCGTGATGAGCTTTAGAAGGATGTTCTCCACATCCTCACCCACGTATCCCGCTTCGGTGAGCGTCGTGGCATCGGCAATGGCGAACGGCACTTGCAGGGTGCGCGCGAGCGTTTGCGCCAAAAGCGTCTTGCCCGAGCCCGTAGGACCTAAAAGCAAGATGTTGCTCTTAGCGAGCTCGACATCATCATCGTCGGTCGCAACGCCTAAGCTGATGCGCTTGTAATGGTTGTAGACGGCAACTGAAAGCGCACGCTTCGCCTTCTCCTGACCGACGACGTGCTCGGAAAGGCGCTCATAGAGCTCGTGGGGCGTCGGCAGGTTGGCAAGGATCTGCTCGGGATTGATGGTCCCGTCTGCATTGTGGGCGACAACCGTTCCGTAGCGTTGCTTTTTCGCATGCGCTTCCGAATCGCGATAGCCATAGTCGGAAGGCGTGCGAAGACCCATCCCCAAATCGGTCATCATGGCATCAGCGCAGATAGACACGCATTCGTCGCAGATGTTGATGCCGTTTGGACCCGATATCATCGCAGCGACTTCATTGGCGTTCTTGCCGCAGAAGGCGCAGACGATGGACTTGGGATTGCGGTTGAAGCCGTCGTCGGATTTCTTGGACATGCCTTATTCGCTCTTCTCCTCGGCAGGGGCGCCATGGCTTGAAGTGATCTGATCGACCAAACCATAGGCAAGCGCCTCTTCGGCGGTCATGTAGTTGTCACGCTCGGTGTCGCGTTGAATCGTCTCGAGGGTCTGGCCGGTGTTGTCGGCAAGGATCTTGTTGAGACGTTGACGCGTCTTGAGCATGAAATCGGCGACGATGGCGATCTCGGTTTGCTGACCCTGCGCCTGACCCATCGGCTGATGGATGAGCACCATGGAGTTCGGGAGGCAGAAACGCTTCCCCTTCGCGCCGGCGGACAAGAGCACGGCGGCCATGGATGCGCACTCGCCAATGCACACCGTCGACACATCGCACTTGATGAAGTTCATCGTATCGAGGATGGCAAGACCGGCGGTTACGGAACCGCCCGGCGAATTGATGTAGAGCGAGATGTCCTGATCCGGGTCGGTGTTCTCCAAATGGAGAAGCTGTGCGACTACGGAATTCGCTACAGCATCGTCGATTTGCTCGCCCAAGAACACGATGCGATCGTTGAGCAAGCGGGAATAGATGTCAAACGAGCGCTCGCCACGCGGACTCTGCTCGATGACGTACGGGATCAATGCTTGACGTACTTGATTATCCATATGTGCCTCACTTCCAGCAGCCGTCTATTACAGCTGCTTCTCGGTGTTAATCCCTTGTCTGTGCATAACGAGCCTGCGAAACCATCCGGGTTGGATGCTTGGGCAGGCTCGGCTCCCGCTAAAAGCACATGAGCGCTTTTAGCGATGCATTTGGCTATTCGGTCTCAGCAGCTTTGTCGGCATCTTCCTTGGAAGCGCTGCGGTCGGTGACGAACTTCACGTCATCTTCGCCGGCGTCATCGCCGTATTCGGTGACCACGGCGTTCTCGACAACATGGTCGAGCGCCTTTTGACGCGCAAGGCCGGCACGAACCAGATACAGACGTCCGCCGTTCTTCCACTCCTCATACAACGCCTTCGGATCTGAGGCGCCAGACTTCTCGAATTCGGCGACGACATCGTCTTCCGTAATCTCGATGCCAAGGTTGCGGGCCACGGCGTCAAGCGCGAGATCCTCCTTGGCCATATCAGTCGCCTGGCGCTTGATGTCCTCCCTGAACTGGGTGGCATCGATGCCTGCTTGCATGAGATAGGCGTCAAAAGTGATTGCCTGGTCCTGCAAACGCTTGAAGAAGTCCTTCAAGATCTCCGACTCGTTATCGGTAACCATGTCTTCAGGAGGCTCGCCCTCGAGGCGCTCGCACAAAACGCGCAGGCAGTTGTTTTCCTTCAGGCGCGGGATGATATCTTCCTTCTGCTGCTCGATGGACTCGATGACGCGCTCACGGAGCTCTGCTGCCGTCTCGAAACCGAAGGTATCCTTGACCCACTCATCCGTAAGCTCAGGCTTGATCTTCTTAAGCAGGCTCAAGACCTCGATGTCGAGATGGATCTTCTCGGTCTTGCCGTTAAGGCCGGCGGTGTAAGCGGTCGGCTCTTCGGGGACATCGATGGCGAACTGCTTCGTATCGCCCTTCTTCAGACCCATCAGCTCCTCATCGAAAGAGGCCGGATACAGACCGGATCCGATGGTGTATTGCATGGATTCCTCAGAGACGTATGGAAGGTTCTCGCCCTTGTCGTCGGTTGCGGCGACTTTGAGGCTTACCGTGGAGTCGGCCTTGACCTTGGTGTTGGCAGGTGCGGGATCATAGTGGTAATAGTGCTCGGTCAAGGCGTCAAGCTGATCGGCGATCTCGCCCTCCGTAGCAGCATGCTGCGGCAATGCGACCTCGACAGGGTCGTAACTATTCAGCTCGAACTCGGGCTTGGTGTCGATCTCGTAGACATAGGTGTAATCCTTGCCGCGCTCGACAAGACCGTTCTCAGGGTCGGGCTCAAGCTGTCCGACAGGATACAGGTTCACATCTTCGAAGGACTGGGGATATGTGTCATTGATGACATCGTCAGTAACCTGTGCCCGAATGGTTTCCGGCCCTAACGCGTTATCGATGACGGGCCGAGGGGCCTTGCCCTTACGGAAACCCGGGAAATTATACTTGTATGCGGCATCCTTATATGCCTTCTTGATACGTGCGTCGATCTCCTTGGACTCAACCGTGACAGTTACCTTGCAGCGATTGCCTTCCAAGGCCTCCATTGTTGTTTTCACGAAACTTCCTCCATTTTTTACGATTCTTATGGGCAAATGCGCCAACAAAGTATTATCGCATAAGTGTCTACTCTTATTGTCGGCACTTCGCTATTTGTGGAGAAAAGCACGAATAAGCACACCGCAATGCAACGATAGGCGGTGCCGTTTCTAAAACGATATGGGAAATGGGCTTATCGCGTTAGCAGCGCTGCGATGCGGTCGCTGTACTGTGCGTCTGCAAAACCGTCCTCTAAAGAGAGGTCGATGATGGGCGCTTCATTCCACAGCTCCTCAAGCTGGTAGAAATCACGTGCCTCAGGCTGGAAAACATGCACGACGAACGAGCCGTAATCCAATAACGCCCAGATGCCGTCATTCGTGCCTTCGGTATGCAAGGGCTTCACGCCGCCTTCCTTACGCTCCGCTTCCTCGATTGCATCGATGATGGCAGCAACCTGACGGTTGTTCGCAGCAGTGGCGATGACGAAGTAATCAGTCACGCTTACGAGCTCCCGCACGTCTTGGATCATGATATCGGTCGCCTTCTTACTGCACGCAGCGCGCGCGGCGATGAGCGCGCATTCCCGCGAGCTTGCTTCCTCCTTAGGAGTAGATTCGGCGCTATCGGCAACGATTTCATTTATGCGGGTCATGTAAGTTCCTTTCGCATTTCCTTAAAGCTCTTCTTGCCGCACGGTTTGAATCGATTGGCATATTCGTTCCATACGGTAATGGTATCAGGATGAAGCGACGAGGTGCGGTTCAAAAGCAAAATTGTCCAAAAGCGATAGGTTTCGAAAAACAGCTTCTCGAGCGTTTCCTTCCCTACCATCCCGCGCAGCTGTTCCACCTGCTCTCCGAGTTTCTCGGGATCTCGATTCACCTCTATCGCATCAGCGACATAGAGCGCCATATCAAGCGGCTGCATGTCCACAGACGCTACGGTATGGCGAGAGATGGCTTGGATCACGTCTTCGGGGATTTCTGGATAATCGCGTGCGAGGGCAAGGGCTGCGGTCATACCATGCAGGGCCTGAGGGACCATGTCCAAAACCTCCGCCTCGACATCGAGCCCGACCTCATGCGCACGTCGCCTGATGCCGTCATCGTCAAAGCATTTGTCCCAATCATGCAAAATCCCGGCGAGGCGCGCCTTGCGCTCATCGATTCCATAAATGTGCGCAAGCATCACGCACGCATCGACCACACCTAGACTGTGGTTATAGCGGCGCGCGGTCACACGCTGTTCAAGTTCTGTTTTCCTTTGCTCGAAGAACTCGTCTGAAAGAGGATCGCAGTGCTCGGAGATCATCGGATGCCTTTCTGGTACAAACCCTTCTTCTGGATGTAAGCGCACACCGAATACGGGCACAGATATCTGATCGAGCGGCCCTCAGCTACGAGGCGACGGATCTCTGTCGAGGAGACATCCACCCGTGCCGCGCGAATCGGGATGACGGAAAAGCCCTGATCTTTCAGCTCGGCAACCTCATCATCGGTCATCTCGGCACCAGGACGATCGACCGCGATGAAGCTCGCTAGGCGTGCAAGCGTCTTCGGTTTGTACCACTTAGGCAAGCTCTTCGCCGAATCGGAACCCGTGATGAAGAACAGCTCGTCATCGGGGTATGCCTCGCGAAGATCTGTAAGCGTATCAGCTGTATAGGTGATGCCGCCGCGGACGATATCGACATCGCTTATATCGAATGCCGGGTTGTCCGCTATGGCAAGCTTGCACATGTTCATGCGGTCATCGGTTTCCAAAACGGGATCTATCTTCGTCGCCGCAGGTATCGAAACGGGTACGAAGATGACCGTATCGAGTGCGCAGGCGTCCCTCGCCTGCTCGGCGCACATCAAATGCCCGATATGAATCGGATCGAAGGTTCCTCCGAAAATGCCGATACGAGCCATGCTAGGAACGCACCTGTCCTTCGCCGTTCAAGAGGTATTTGTACGAGGTCAAACCCTCGAGCGCAAACGGACCGCGCACATGCAGTTTCTGCGTGGAGATTCCGATCTCGGCACCTAATCCGAACTGACCGCCATCGGTGAATGCCGTAGAGGCATTCGCATACACGCTCGAAGCATCGACGCGCTGCTGGAAGGCTTCGATGGCACAGGCATCTTGGGCGACGATCGCCTCGGAATGCTTCGTACCATAGGTGTTGACATGGTCGATGGCAGTATCCACGCCATCGACGACGCGGACCGCGATCTCGGGGGCGAGGTACTCGGTTGCCCAATCGGTTTCGGTGGCGAGCACGCAACCCACACCCGCCTCCGCTGCGATTTGGGAAGCACGCTCGTCAGCATGGATCAGCACGCCTTTCTCAGAAAGGCTTGAAAGGATACCGGGCAGAAACGCCTCGGCGATATCCTCATCGACGAGCAGGGTCTCCGCAGCATTGCACACGCCGTAGCGGCGGCATTTCGCATTCATGACGATGGTATGCGCCATCTCCAAATCTGCAGAGGCATGGACGTACACGTGGCAATTGCCCGTGCCCGTTTCGATGACGGGTACCTTCGCCGTCTCAACGCAGTGGGCGATAAGCCCCGCGCCGCCGCGCGGTATAAGCACGTCGACGATACCATGGAGCTGCATCAGCTCGTCGGTAGCGGCATGGTCGGTCGTCGCGATGATCTCGATGCATCCCTTCGGCATACCAGAGGCAACCGCAGCCTCGTGGAGGATGTCGGCGATGGCCTTGCAGGACTTCGCGGCCATGGAACCGCCACGCAATACGGCGGCGTTACCGGATTTCAGGCAGATACCGCACGCATCGGCGGTTACATTGGGACGGGCTTCATACACGATGGCGACGACACCGAGCGGCACGGTTACCTTCCTAAGCTGCATGCCGTTGTACAGGATGCGGTCCTCTAGCACGCGACCCACGGGATCGGGCAGTTTCGCCAAATCCTCAAGTGCATCGGCCATATCGAACACGCGGCCCTCATCCAACATCAAACGGTCGAGAAGGGAGTCGGAGGTATTGCGGGCCTTCGCCGCCTCCATATCCGAAACATTCGCCGCAATGACCTCATCGACGTTATCGCGGAGGGCAGCCGCCATGGCGTAAAGCGCTTTATTGCGGTCCTCGCAGCTTATGGTCATCATCTGCGCCGATGCCGCCTTGGCGCGCAATGCGATGTCGCGTACAGAATCCATGGTGCCTCCTTAGTCGAAAACGATCAGGTCATCACGATGCATCAAAGGACGGTTTGCCAAATGCGCTAAAACGCGATTGTCGGCAAGCTCCTTGCTATCCATACCACACGCAAGCGCAAGCTCATCGCTTGACGCCGCGATCTTACCGCGAGCGATGATGTAGCCGCGCGAATCCTTCACATCGACGATATCATCCACATCAAAGCGCCCGTTAACCGCACGAACGCCGACGGTCAGTAGCGAACTCCCCCGCTTCTCAAGCGCGCGGACTGCGCCATCGTCGATGGTGACAGAACCTTTCGCGCTATCTCCAAGCGCGATCCAAAGCTTCTTCGGGGTAATCTCATGACGGGACTCCCCCGGCGAGAAATAGGTACCGACAGAATCGCCTGCAGCAATGCGGGGAATCACGTTTTCCTCGCGACCGTAGCAGACGACCATGGGGATGCCTGCGCTCATGAGCACGCGTGCGGCCTTGATCTTCGTGACCATGCCGCCGCTTCCCACAACCGAGCCCGTACCTCCCGCAGAGGCCATGATGGACGGCGTGATGCTGTCAACACGCGCGATCATCTGCGCCGAGGAGTCCTCGCGAGGATTCGCGTCATAAAGACCATCTATATCGGAGAGTATGATCACCAAATCGGCATCCGTGAGACATGCGACAAGTGCAGCCAAAGTATCGTTATCTCCGAAGCGGATCTGCTCGATCGAGACGGTGTCGTTCTCGTTCACAATGGGAACCACACCAAGGTCGATAAGACGCGTGAACGTATCGCGCGCATGGAGATACGCTGTACGGTCGGCAGTATCGCGCCTGGTCAAAAGCACTGAACCACTCAAGATGCCAAACGGGGCGAGCGCGGATGCGTATTCTCCGGAAAGGATGGATTGGCCAACCGAAGCAGCCGCCTGCAAACTCGGCATGTCGCTCGGACGCGTCGTCATGCCGAGCGCCTCCAAGCCGCATGCGATGGCACCGCTCGTCACGATGATCGGCTGCCAACCAGCCTCCTTCACCTTGGCGATTTGCGCTGCAAAGCTGGAGAGGAATGCATAATCGACGCGGCCATCCTTGTCGGTCAGCGTCGACGAACCGATTTTCACAACCAGCTTTCTCATAAGTCAAGCTCCTGGAATTCGTCTCGTGATGTATTTGCGGATTCGAAGGTGAACGCACGGCCTACGATGCGGATCTCGTCGCCATCCTTGGCACCTGCGGCTTCAAGAGCAGATTCCACGCCGAAGCGCTTCAGGCGATGCTGCAAGAATGCGATTGCCTCCTCGTTTTCCCAGTCGGTCTGAACGACCATACGCTCAACACGCGGCCCGACGACGCGGAACACGCCCCTCTCGAGCTGGACGACTTCGAATTTCTTATCACGCGCCTCCTGCGCATGCTCCCAAACTTGATCGAACTCCTGCTTGGATTCCTGCTCTATCCTGGCAGCCTCACGCAAAGCATGAACCTTCGTTGCGATTGCTGCTTTGAGCTGCTCGATCCCTTCACCCGTGAGCGCGCTGATGCGATACAGTTTCGGATCAATGGGGCTATCAGCGAACTCGTTGCCGCCTGCTGCGGCAATCGAATCGGCGCGCACGCGCTCGGCGAGGCGCTCACAAGCCTCCTCGGTTCCAGGGACATCGATCTTGTTCGCGACGATAATGCGTGGTCGGACCGCAAGCTCCTGCGCGTACAGCGCAAGCTCTTTAGTGATGACCTCATAATCGTCGAGAGGATCACGGCCTTCCCAATCGCCTGTTAGATCGACGATGTGAACGATGAGCGCCGTGCGCTCGATATGGCGTAGGAATTCATGGCCAAGCCCACGACCTTCATGGGCGCCCTCGATAAGTCCCGGCACATCGGCGACTACGAAGCTGTAATCATCGGTCATCGCGACGCCGAGGTTCGGTACAAGCGTTGTGAATGGGTAATCGGCGATCTTCGGACGCGCCGCGCTGATGCGGGCGATAAGCGAGGACTTCCCCGCCGAGGGCATGCCGACGAGAGCGGCATCAGCCATCAGCTTCATCTCCAGCTCGACCCAATGCTCCTCGGCCGGTTCGCCGAGCTCTGCGAATGCGGGAGCGCGTCTCGTGCTCGTCACGAAATGCGTGTTTCCACGGCCGCCCATGCCTCCGCGGGCGACGGTTATCGTCTGGCCATCGCGCACCAAATCCGCGATGATCTCGCCGGTCTCGCCCGTCTCCTCGAAATACTCGCGCACGACCGTACCGACCGGAACACGTAAGACCAGATCATCGCCCTTGGCGCCATGCATACGCGAGCCTTTGCCATGCGTACCGCGCTTCGCCTTGAAATGATGCTTGAAGCGATAATCGATAAGCGAGGAGATGCTGCTGTCGGCAGAAAGCACCACATTGCCGCCATGCCCGCCATCGCCTCCATCGGGCCCGCCTTTGGGCACGTGAGCCTCACGACGGAACGACATGCAACCAGCACCGCCGTCGCCGCCCTTCACATGTATGCGAACCTTATCTATGAACATGCAGAAAACCTCAATAACCTTAACCGTACGATACCGATGCACCGAAAACCGAAGTACACGAGATGGCGCACCTTATCTCACATGATTGTATTACAGCTATGCGCCGCAAATGCGCAAAAAGGGGCAAGATGCCATGCATCTTGCCCCGATAGCGCCAAAACGCTTCTCTTCGAAACGGCTTACTCCGGAATGACGCTGATCTTGCGCTTGACGCCGCGCGTGAACTCGAGCGTGCCATCGCACAGAGCAAACAACGTGTCGTCCTTGCCGCGACCGACGTTGTTGCCCGGATGGAAATGCGTACCGCGCTGACGTACGATGATGTTGCCAGCCTTCACATGCTCGCCTGCGAACTTCTTGACGCCGAGTCGCTGCGCATGGGAATCGCGGCCGTTACGGCTGGAACCTAAACCTTTTTTATGAGCCATGGATTATCCCTCCCTTACGCGTTACTCGGCAGCCTCATCGGCGGCTTCGACGGTCTTCTCCTCGACAGCTTCTTTAGCAGGCTCTTGCTTCTTGGCGGCCTTCTTCGCTGCGCCGATGGACTTGATCTCGACGCGGGTGAGCAGCTGGCGATGACCCTTCTTGCGCTTGTAGTTCTTGCGCTTCTTGAACTTGAAGACGATTGCCTTCTCGCCCTTGAATTGCTCGAGGACCTCGGCGATAACCTCGACCTTAGCGGCCTTGGCGGGATCGGCTTCGATCTTATCGCCATCAACGATGCAGATAGCCTCAAGCGCGACGGTTTCGCCGACCTGGGCATCGAGCTTCTCGATGTTAAGTTTGTCTCCCTCGGCGACCTTGTATTGCTTGCCGCCGGTCTTTACGATTGCGTACATGAATTACTCCTTGGATGTGATTAAACGCAATGGTGTATTGTACTTTCGCCTTATGTGTAAGTCAATAACCCATTTTGTGTTTTTCGCATTGGAACCGGCTTAATGGGCTTGAGCCCATTGTTCGCCGTACGAGACGTCGACGCGAAGCGGCACGCTCAAAGCCACTGCATGCTCCATAATCTCCCCCACGAGCTCGCTTACGTATTCCAACTCGTCTTTCGGCACCGAAAAATCCAACTCGTCGTGCACCTGCAAAAGCATGGTCGTCTTCAAGCCCTCCGAAAGCAGGCGCTCCTGGATCCGCCTCATCGCAAGCTTGATGATATCAGCAGCCGAACCCTGCATCGGATGGTTCATGGCGGTGCGCTCGCCGAATGCTCGCATGTTCGCATTACCGGCACGAAGCTCAGGAATATGGCGCTTGCGGCCGAACATGGTCTGCGCGTATCCAAGCTCCTTCGCATGCTCGACCGTTTGGTCGAGGTATTCCCTGACACGGGGATACGCGGAGAAATAACGTTCGATCATGCTGCGCGCCTCGGGAACGGGGATCTCGAGGCTTTGGGCCAAGCCGAATGCCTGCTGTCCGTATACGATGCCGAAATTGACCGCCTTCGCACGGCTTCTCATCGCAGGCGTGACCTCATCGACGGAAACTCCGAACACCGATGCGGCCGTCGCGGCATGGAAATCGGCTCCCGAGCAGAATGCCTCGATGAGGCGCTCATCGCCGGAAAGGTGCGCCAGCAGCCTCAACTCGATTTGCGAGTAATCCGCCGACAAGAACACCTCCCCATCGTTGAGCGGGATGAAGCACGTCCTGATCTGCTTTCCGAAATCGGTGCGCACGGGGATGTTCTGCAGGTTGGGGTCCGAAGACGAGAGCCGTCCAGTCGTTGTGACTGTCTGGTTGAACGTGGTATGCACCCTGCCATCGCTCGCGCGAGATGCCATGCGAGGCAGCGCATCGATGTACGTGGATTTCATCTTCGCCAATTCGCGATAAGAAAGCACCAATCCTGGAAGCTCATGATCATTTGCAAGATCTTTAAGCACGCTCGCGTCGGTCGAGTAACCGCGCTTCGTCTTCTTTCCGTGACGAAGCCCCAACACCTCGAAAAGGATGTGGGCGAGCTGCTGCGGTGAATCGATGTTGAATTCCTCGCCGGCCAGTTTGTAGATTTGATCGCGAAGCTGCTCGAGATCCCTTGCGGTGATATCGCCGAGCTCGGAAAGGCGCTTTGCATCGATTCGCGCGCCTGCGCGCTCCATCGCGGCAAGCACACCCACCAAAGGGGCGTCGATTTCGGCATATACGCTCCAGCTCCCATCAGCTTCGAGCGCTTTGGTGAGCGGATCGACCAAGGCGGCACAGCAAACAGCAGCGCATGCGGCGCGGGCGAGATCATCATCTAGGGCGGGCAACGTAGATCCGAGATGGTATTCGGCAAGGCCTGCAAGCGTATGCTTTCTAGACGAATCGAGAACGTAAGCAGCGATGTCAACGTCGAAGGCATCCATGCTCAAGAGCGCCTCTGCATCGACATACGCGACTTCACCGCTGTCCGCAGGGAAGATCTCACGAAGCGTTTCCTTCAGGTCGAACGCGGAAAAACTCGCGCTTCTCACGACATCCGCGAATGCCTCGAGCGCCTCTGTATCCTCGAGAACCGCAACGCCATCCGGACAGGCGAACGCGATCGATAAGCTCGAGCCGAACAACGTCTCTTGGGCGTTCCTGCAAAATGCGATGCCGATGCGGGAGCCGGACCCGATAGCAGCTTCGAGGGCGCTTTTCGCATCCTTGCCGGTAAGCATTGGCTCGAAACGAATCTGGGCGGCGGATGCGCTATCGCCAGCAACGTCCTCGCCTTGCAGGCTCAAAACCTTTGAAAGATGCGTCGAGAAACGGTATTTTCCAAAAGCTTCACGCAGCTTGGCTGCGTCGAACGCGGGGAACGCGACCGATTCCACGTCGAGCTCGAGATCGACATCGCGCACGATGGTGGCGACTTGCCTGCTTATATAGGCAAGGTCCTTGTTGTCACGCACGTGTTCGAGCTGCTTGCCTTTGAGCTTATCTAGATTCTCGTATAACCCATCCATGCTGCCGAATTGCTGCAATAGCTTGGCGGCGGTCTTTTGCCCGATGCCCGGAACGCCGGGGATGTTGTCGGAGGAATCCCCCATCAAACCCAAGAAATCGGGGAACTGCGCAGGTGTGACGCCGTACTTCTCCTCGACCATCGCCGGATCGAACACCACGACATCGGTGATGCCCTTTTTAGTCGTCACGATGAACGTCTTATCGCTCGCGAGTTGGCAAGCATCCTTATCGCCCGTCACCAAAAGCGTCTCGTACCCGAGCGCCTCATCACGCGCAGCGACGGTTCCGAGGATGTCATCCCCTTCCCATCCGGGCATCTTCACGACAGGGATGCCCATCGCGCCAAGCAGCTCTTCCATAATTGGAAACTGCACACGCAATTCGTTGTCCATCGGAGGACGCTGCGCCTTATACTGCTCGAGCGCTTCCATGCGGAACTTCGGCTTTCCAGCGTCGAACGCGCAGATAATGGCATCAGGATGAGCGATATCGATGAATTTCAGGAGCATCGATAGAAAGCCGAAGCATGCGTTGGTTGGCGTGCCGTCAGGCGCGTTCATAGTCGGCGGCACGGCGTGATACGCACGATGCATGAGCGAATTGCCATCGATGCATGCGACTTTCTTAGGCATGGTCGTACTCCTTAGACATGTCCTTGCATATATCCAAGTGAAAACAGGCTTATACGGTCCATAGGTAACCGACGCCGCGCACCGTCTCGAGATGCTGTGCCAGTTCGGGGCCGAGCTTCGCGCGGACTCGCCGTACGTGCACATCGACCGTACGCGTGCCTCCGTAGTAATCGAAGCCCCATACTCGGCTTAAGAGCACATCACGCGAATACGTCTTTCCTGGATGGGTGACCAAAAACGCGAGTAGCGCATACTCGAGATATGTGAAGTCGATGGGCTCACCGTTGATCTTCACCTGGTACGTTGAGAGGTTGATGGTCATATCCTCGACCGTGATGCAGTCGCTAACCGCGCTCTCGTTTCCCGGCCACAGCAAGTGGCGCACGCGCACGCCGCATTCCTCTATCGAGGCGTTACGCACCACGAAATCGCTTTTGACGCGCATCGGCATCCGAAAATCGGCAACCACGCGTTCGTCGACGATGATGAGAAGCGATGCCTGCGTGGCATCAACCAAGAGGTCCTCTACAGATGCAAGCACATCGAGGCTGCCATTCCTGACCTCGAAAACCACCAGATCGCAATCCTGATGCTCCAAGATCAGCGAGCGAAGCTTTAACGAGGACCCCGTATAGACCTCGGTATCCATCTTCGAGAGGAGCGTTTTGAATTTATGGGCGTTATCGAGGCTATCAGCGACGAACACCACTTTCTTGCGGCACATCATCACAATACCCCCAGATATCTATCGTGTTCCCATGAAGAAACATGGCGCTGATACTCGTCCCATTCGTCGCGCTTTGCTTTAACTAAGAAGTCATGGATATGCTCACCGAGCACTTCGCGCATAAGCTCGCTTTCAGCGAAGATCTCCACTGCCTCCCCCAGTGTTTCGGGAAGAACGCCGATGCCGCGGCTGCGAAGCTCGTTGCGCGAGAGTTCCTTTAGGCTCGCGTCCTCGTTCGGAGCATCGAGTTCGAGCTCATCGGAGATGCCTTTGAGGCCTGCGGCGAGCAGCACGGCGAACGCGAGATACGGATTCGCAGCCGGATCGGGGCTACGTAGCGCGAAACGGCATGCGATGGGGCTGTTCGGACGGTACCCGGGCACGCGGATGAGCGAATCGCGGTTATTCATCGACCACGTGACGCCGATGGGGGCATCGCCATTCGGGACCAAACGCTTATACGAATTGACCGTTTGATTCGTTACCAGGCAGTATTCGGGTGCATAGTGCAAAAGCCCAGCCAAAAAATGCTTTGCAAGCGGAGTCAGACGATAGCCATCGGGATCGTTCTCATCATAGAACAGGTTCTCGCCTTCCAAGTCGAGCAGGCTCATGTGCACATGCATGCCGTTGCCCGGCTGATCCTCCATGGGCTTGGGCATAAATGACGCATACACGCCATGTTTGTCGGCAACTTCCTTCACAACGAGCTTGTAAGTCATGACCGCGTCTGCCATGGAAAGCGCATCGCAGAAGCGCAGATCGATCTCGTGTTGGCTCGGTCCGCTTTCGTGGTGGGAATACTCGACGGGAATGCCCATCTTCTCGAGGGTCAATACCGTATCACGGCGCAGATCGCTTGCATAATCCAAACTCGTCAGGTCGAAATAACCACCTTGATCGAGCACCTCCGTGCCGTTGGGATCCTTGAAATAGAAGTACTCGAGCTCTGGACCGACATTGAACGAATAGCCCATATCTAAGGCGCGCTTGCAAATCCTGTCGAGCACCCAGCGCGGATCGCCCGTCGCATGCTCGCCATCAGGCGTCTTGATCGTGCAGTACATGCGTGCAACCGCATTCGAAGCCGGTCTCCACGGGAGGACCTGGAAGGTCGAGGGGTCGGGAAAAGCAAGCATGTCGGAATTCGAATCGGTGCTGAATCCGGCAACGCACGTTCCATCGAAGCCCATCCCCTCTTCGAACGCCCAATCGAGCTCCGAGGGGATGACGGCAAACGACTTGATTGCGCCGAGCGTGTCGGTGAACCAGAACCGCACGAAGTGCACATCGCGGCTCTCGATGGTCTTAAGCACAAAGTCTTGTTCGGGGTTCATGAGAACACCTTCCTCGTAGAAATGCAAAAAACGAAACAAAAGAACACGGAGTTTTTCCAAACGGATATTGTACCGTATCCTGTGCGATGTGTGAGATAAACCCTTCGACGTGCAATTATTCACGTGAATGCCGTATACTTCTATCGGCGTAAATACCCTATGAATCAAAGTTCTTGCACCGCTGTCCAGAAAGGAATCGCCACCTATGTCGTTTGCGAAAAAGGCATTCAAGGCAATCGATAAGAACCCGATAGGCCATAAGCTCGCCGTTGCGCGACGCGGCGCACTCGATGCCTTAGCTGATCCTTCGGTCGTGACCAAGGCGCCCTATCGATTCATAGACAGGAGCCACGGATCCGAATCAATGTGCATGATCCTCGCGGGTTACAAGCCCACGCTTTGGAATGATGTCTTCGCCCGCTTGGCCGCATCGCTGCCAGATGGTTTCGATGTATGCGTGCTTTCGAGCGGCTTGTTCGACGAACGCCTCGACAGAATAGCCGAGGAACATGGTTGGTCGTATCTGTCAACTGAAGTCAACCAGCTTGCGAATATTCAGAACAAGGCCATCGAGCTCCATCCGAGCGCAACTTGGATATACAAAGTAGACGAGGATATCTTCGTTACCGAAGGGCTCTTCGATGGTCTGCGCGAAGGCTTAGAGCGGGTAAGCGAGACAACATGTTGGCGCCCTGCATTCGCAGCCCCTTTGCTCAATGTGAATACGTATACGAGCATCCGGCTCCTCGAGCTTGTGGGGCTTACCGAGGATTTCAAAGCTCAAGGGCTCTGCGAAGTGGCATACACGGACGGCATCACCCATAACACCGGTCTGCTCGAAGACCCGCGAGTCTCTAAGTACATGTGGGGAGAAAGCCAAGAAGTGCTTGCGGATATCGATGTGCTCGCCAGCGCATTGGCCCTGCAGCCGTTCTCCTTTTCGCTGTGCCCAGGACGTTTCAGCATCGGAGTCATCCTGTTTTCACGTGCTACTTGGGAGGCCTTCGACCATTTCCCTGTAAACAGCCGCAAAAACGGTTTAGGCGATGACGAGGAGCACGTTGCCGCGTTCGCATGCCTTACGGGCCATCCCATCCTCGTCTGCGAGAACTTGCTCGCGGGCCATCTCGGATATGGTCCGCAAACCGAAGACATGCTCGCCTACCATGAAGCACATCCCGATGTATTCGCGTTAAAGGGAGATGTGAGATGATCAGCATCATCGAAAAGCTTAAAAGCGCCGCATCGCAGGCAAACGGATCCGACGGGGACGCCACCGCCGAAGCCGATGTGCCCACAGTCATCATAGCGGTCTCGTGTCATAAGCCCACTGCGATTCCCAAGGCAGGAGCATATCTGCCCATCCATGTCGGTGCGGCGCTCGCAAAGGAACCGATCGCCTCAATGCAGCCCGATGACGAAGGCGATAACATCTCTGCGAGAAACCCCCGTTTCTGCGAGCTCACCGCCCAGTATTGGGCATGGAAGCATGTCGAGGCCGAATATGTCGGACTCTGCCACTATCGCCGCTACTTCTGCTTTGACGGTCTCGTCCACGAAGCGAACGACCACGCTCAAATCGAAGTGAGCGACCTGACGCCTGAAACCGCACGCGAATACCGCCTCGATGACGATGCGTTGATTTCCCAAACGGTGCAGCAATACGACATGATCATCCCCAAAGAGTGGGATATCCGCGGAGTGTATACGCCTAAGGGACCGAAGCGTTCCGTTGCGAAGCACATGATCGCCTATGGTCTCGTCACGAAGAAGATCTTGAAGGCGCTCGACAAGACGGTCGCAAGGCGCCAGCGGGCATTTCGCAGGGATCTCAACGACTACCTTTGCGGAACAACCTATATCGGATACAACTGCCTCATCGCACGGCGCAGCCTGTTCGACGAGTTTTGCGCGTTCGAATTCGACGTCCTGAATGCCTTAGATGAGAGCTTCGATTTCTCGGACGACCCCAAAAACGGAGAACGAGTCTTCGGGTATCTCGGCGAAATCCTCTTCAGCACGTTCGTTATGCACCTTGCACGCACAGGCAAGGCGAATATCGGAGAGTTTCCGCTCGTTTTCTTCGAATACACCTATGGAGAAGAGGAGCTCGCTGCGCTGCTGGAGAAGGGACCGATCGTCCACGAAAAGGTTGAACCTGGCGCCGTTGCCCGCGTGAAGGAACGTTTGCTCCCCTATGGCAGTAAACGCCGCGCCGCAGCAAACACCATTCGTGGGCTGTTGCGTCGATAGCTGATCAAAACGTACCAAGCAGAATGGTCTTGCATACGCGGCACAGAAACATTCAATCGACTGCAAAACGCTGCGTTATCGCCGCCTATGATGCGCTTTCCCTCCTAGCCCTTTCCTTCATTATCGCGCTCGGTTTCGCCGAGCCCGCATATGCATATGTCGACCCTTCCGTCATGACCTACACGATCCAGGCGCTCGCCGGCGTCGCCGTCGCACTCGGAGCGGTAGCTGGCGTTGCCTTCCGGAGGACGAGAAGGGTGCTGTTCAATCTGCTGAGAATCGATGAGAACGCGGGCAAGACGGTTGAGAGAAAAGTGTTCCGCATCGCAGAAGGCGACGTTAGAGCGCATGCCGTTGCGGACAGGCAAGCGAAAAGGAT
>JAFRLO010000029.1 GCA_017431165.1 Eggerthellaceae bacterium | reverse complement strand
CCCGTTCATGCTTGACTTCTCTATATTCACAAGTGCCGAAGCCTGGATTTCCCTGGTGACTCTGTTCTTTCTGGAGTTGGTCCTCGGCGTTGACAATATCGTTTTCATCACGATAACGACAGATAAGCTCCATCCCGAGAAACGCCATATCGGGCGCAGACTCGGACTTGCCGGTGCGCTGATCATGCGCATCTTGTTCCTATCGGTGGCATCCTACTTGGTTCATCTGACTATGCCGCTCGTTCCTATCGCAGAAGGATACTTTGCTCCGGGGCTGTTCTCGATACGCGACATCATCCTGCTCCTCGGCGGTGCTTATTTGATCTACAAGGGAATCTCGGAGCTGCTTATAGTTCGTTCGGGTGACGAAGGTCAGTCTGACGGCCCGCACGCGCCTGGCGGGAAAGCGCATATGACGTTACCGCGGGCTGTTGGGACGATTATGGTCATGGATATCGTGTTCTCTATAGATTCCGTCATCACTGCGGTGGGCATGGCTGAGCATCTATTGGTGATGATCATTGCTGTCATCGCCGCCATTATTCTGATGATGGTGTTTATCGATAAGATTTCGGATTTCATCGATAGGCATGTGCAGATGAAGATCCTCGCTCTGGTTTTCATCTTGATTGTCGGCGCTCTGCTCGCGTTCGATGCAATGCGCATATCCACGCATATCGAGGTGCTTGACATGCATCTTGAGAAACTGATCGTCTACATCATCATGGTGATCGCGGTCATCATCGTGCTCATGCGCATTCGCCGCGAGGGAAAGAGCGCTCGTTAGCTACGAGGATAAAGCCACCACGCGAATCCTTAAAGGTAAAGGGTAGGGAAGTATTCGAGCGCACTAAACCAGGCGTCGTCTCTAGTTGCCCGAGAACTCGTTCAATGCCTCTTCGGGAACAATGAGACGAGCAGCACCCGGGATGATGCGTGCTCGGAACGGCGTTTGGAAACCAGGCGTCTCTCCGTCGAACTGGACTTCAAGCGGCGGATCGGCCCAAACGGCAACGTGGCTGCCACGCAGGATCTCGAGTGAATCGGTTCGGCTTGGGAAGCCGCCGTCACGGTCAAGCAATCCTGCGATGAAGGCGGGAACCAATCCGAATGCACTATGTGCCTTTAGAATCACAACGCCGAACTGTCCATCGCATGGTTCGTTCTCGTGCGTTACCGTAACCTCGAATTGGATTTTTGAGAAATTCACAATGAGGACCCCTACGCCTTCGCGATCGATAAGCTCGCCGTCCACATCAAGATGCAGATGGGCTAGCTGCGGCTTTACATTCGCTGCTGCAGCGGTGAAATAGGCAATGGGCCCAAGGAATTTTTTGGTCGGTGCCGCGTCGGACATGATCTTGGCATCGAAACCTGCACCTGCCATGACTCCGAATCCGAAACGTTTGCCGTCGACTTCCATTTCTCCGAGGTCGAAATCGAGCGTGCGCATGTCGCGGAGGAGGTTCGCCAATGCATGGGGCTCGTAGGGGATGTACAGGTTATTTGCCAAAAGGTTTGCGGTACCGGAGGGGAAGGGCAGTATCGGAACACCGGAATTCGCAAGCGCATAAGCTGCGCGAGAGACGGATCCGTCGCCGCCGGCTACTACCAATGCGTCATAATCCCGTGCGTCATAGACCAGATTCGCGATATCGGTCGTACCATCGGTGCTTCTGAGGCACACCTCATCGCCGTCGCGCATGACCATGCGGATGAAATCGTAGATGGCCCCATCTCCTGGACCGGCGCTTATGTTATTGGCGATGAGCAGTTTCACGGGACCCCCGATTCGTTGTGGCTATGATGCTATGATGGTAGCGCAAACAACGAACGGCTGGGCGGAGATTCGGCTCATGTATATAGACTCCCAAGAGGATTTCGAAGCATTTCTTTCGCGCGCGCAAAGCTCAGAAATGCTGGCAATAGACACAGAATTCCTGCGCGAGAAAACGTACTATCCAAAGCTTTGCCTGCTGCAGATGGCAACCGAATCAGAGGAAGTCATCATCGACCCGTTCGGCATTGACGATCTTTCCGTTCTGAAGCCGATACTCCTCGATGAATCAGTGGTGAAAGTGTTTCATGCGGGCCATCAGGACATAGAGATTTTGGTTTACGAAGTGGGATGCGCCCCACGCCCGCTATTCGATACGCAGGTGGCAGCTACGTTGCTCGGGCAGGCGCAGCAGATCGGCTATGCATCGCTCGTTCATTACGTTTGCGGCGTAAAACTGCGTAAAGCAGATTCGTTCACAGACTGGTCGGCGCGTCCGCTGTCTGAGTCGCAGCTCAGCTATGCGATTGAGGACGTGCGATATCTTCCGAAGCTTTATCGCAGTTTAAAGGAGACACTCGAGTCGAAGGGACGTCTGGATTGGCTTGCAGGCGACTTCGCAGAAATGTCGGACATGGGAACCTACATCGTAGACGAACGTGATCGGTATCGAAGACTCAAGCACGTCTCTCAATTGTCGCGACGCCAGATGGCGGCAGCGCGCGAAGTTGCAGCATGGCGCGAAATCGAAGCTCGTACGCGCAATATCCCGAGGAAATGGGTATTAACCGACGAGCAGATAGTCGAGGCCTGCCGTCGAGAATCGCGCACGATAGATGACCTGTTCATGGTTCGCGGAATGCGCGAGAAGCTGACAACGCGTGATGCCCGCACCGTGGTCGCATTGATGTCGTCTGCCCTCGATTCATCGCCTGAGGCATGGCCCGATCTTCCTCAGCCAGGACGTAGCGAGCGCAATGTGGATGCCGAGGTCGATCTGCTTATGGCCCTCGTGCGAATTCGCGCAAAGGAGCAAGGAGTTGCAATCCCAACGCTGGCGAGCCATGCGGACTTGGTCGCTGTTGCACGGGGATATCGCGATGGTGTTGATCTGTTGCGCGGATGGCGCCGCGAAATAGTCGGAAACGACCTCATAGAGCTCGTGGAAGGACGCTTATCCCTATCCATACAGGACGGGCGTGTGACGGTATCGAAACAATAGCGTGCGCTTTCCGATGCGCGGTTATAATCGCTTTAAACGGACTAGATGAAAGGGCAGCATTATGCAACTAAGCTATTGGATGGTGGTAATCGTTACGCTTGCTCTCGGATTGGGCGCAAGCGCATACGTGAAATCGCAGTTGAAGAAGTATTCTCAGGTTCGTTCTGCAAGCGGACTTACCGGCGCTCAGGCTGCTCAACTCATGCTGCAGCGCAATGGTGTGCAGGGTGTTACGATAAAGTGCGGAGCAGAGGGTCAGGATCATTTCGATCCGCGCAACAACTCGATAAGCCTATCGCCGAGCGTATACAACTATGCTTCGGTAACGGCTTACGCGACTGCCTGCCATGAAGTGGGGCATGCCTGCCAGTACGCGACTGGCTACACAATGCTCAAGGTCCGCAGCTCGATCGTGCCGGTCGTAAATCTCGCCTCGAACGTATGGATAATCATTTTGATTATCGGAATCTTCCTGAACATGGCAGGCATGGTTATGGCTGCTGTCATCATGTATGCGGTCGTCGTCGTATTCCAGCTGGTTACATTGCCCGTTGAATTCAACGCTTCTGGACGTGCGCTGAATTACATGAAGGGCATCGGGCTTCCGCAGACTGAAGTCGACGGTGCTTCTGCAGTGCTGCGCGCATGCGCGCTGACGTATGTTGCGGCGGCGCTTGGCTCGATTCTGCAGCTTCTGTATCTGCTCAGCGTTGCTCGCGATTAGGTGAATAGATGGATGGGCAACCCGTTGCGCAGGAGAGTCAAGCGCTGACAGTGTCGGCTGCCATGGCGCTTGCCAAAGGAGCGCTCGAAGGCATTGTCATAACCATCATCGGCGAGGTTTCTGAGGTTTCCGTAAAACCCGGATATAAAGCCGCATATTTCACTGTGAAGGATTCAAGTGCCGCACTGCCATGCATGATGTGGAACAACCGCTACAAGCAGGCGGGCTTCGATCTTGCGGTCGGGCAGCTCGTCGAGCTTACTGGCCGATTTACATTGTATGCGGCAAAAGGACGCATGAATTTCGATGTGTTCACGGTAAGCCTGTCGGGCGAGGGTCGGCTGCGCATGCAGGTAGCGGCAATCGCAAAGAAGCTTGCTTCAGAGGGCTTGACGAGCCCTGAACGCAAACGCCCGATTCCGAAATTTCCTGAAAGGATAGGGCTCGTAACCTCGCCGCGCAGTGCGGTTGTGCACGACGTGCTGCGAACGATGCGCAGGCGTTTTCCGGTTGCAGAAGTCGTCCTGGCTGGCGTGCCCGTGGAGGGCGTTAACGCAGCAGCGGGCATAATCGAGGGTTTGCGTTGCGTGGTATCGTCTGGCGTCGAAGTCGTCCTTGTAGTGCGTGGTGGCGGCTCATTCGAAGACTTGATGCCATTCAACGATGAGGCTCTTGCCCGTGCTATCGCTGCCTGCCCGGTACCCGTTGTGACCGGTATCGGGCACGAAGTGGATACCTCGATTGCCGATATGGTGTCTGATATGAGGGCTTCGACGCCGACGGCGGCAGCTGAGGCGGTGAGCCCTGCACGCGAAAATCTTGAGGCCTATTTTGCCTCACGTGGCGCAGCGCTGCATAACTCGAATCGTATGGCGTTCGACCGCATGCGTGCGCAAATAGATCGAGTATCTTCGCGTCCGATGTTCGAAGATCCGATGCTTCTGTTTTCAGCTGAAGCACAAGCATTGGACAATGCAAGCGGGCGCCTTGAGCGCGCTTTACCGCTGCGCCTTGAAAGAACACGAAACAGGCTTGACATGGCTCGCGTCGCACTAATTCAGAAAGGAAATGCGATGCTTGCCCCGTTTGACCGCTTGGTGGGTGTAAGCGCAGCGCGTTTAGAGGATTTGTCGCCGTTGTCGATTCTAGGCCGCGGATACGCGATAGCGCGCGACGGAGAAGGCTCGCTGGTCAAGAGCGTAAACCAAGTAAAATCAGGAGATGCCCTGAGTGTGGCCGTCTCCGATGGGAACATTGAATGCAGAGTGGAATGATGGGACGATGATGGGTGTTGACGACCCTCGTCGATTCTCCAGTGATAGATTTGATGCCGACGAAGGCGGCGGAACGGAGATGGAGATGGAAGAGCAGACACTGAAGCCCGTAGAGGAGCTCTCGTTTCGCGAGGCTATGGCCGAGCTCGACGGGATAGTCAACGTGCTCGAGAGCAATACGCTCGAACTCGAAGAGAGCCTTGTGCGCTACGAGCGCGGAGTTGCGTTGCTCGCATCGCTCAAGAAACGCCTGACAGAAGCCGAGCAAAAAGTTAACGTGCTCATGGGCGAGCTATCCGGAGAAAAAGACGATGCCGTTCGCGACACGACGCTTTCGTAGGCATTGCTATGCACAAGGTGGCAATAGGCGATAGGGAAATGGAGTATCTGCACTTTGGTAAGGATGGTGCAGAGACTGTCGTCGTGTTGCCCGGGATATCGCTTAAAAGCGTTATGTCTTCGGAGCATGGCATCGTAGCAGCGTATTCGTTTTTGGCGAAGAACTACGACATTTTCCTGTTCGATCATATCCGGCAAGAACCTGAAGGGTACACCATCGAGGGGATGGCAGAAGACACCCTGATCGCGTTTGATATTCTGGGTTGCAATCGGGTCCATGTGATAGGCATCTCCATGGGCGGTATGGTTGCGCAGGCGATTGCCTTAAAAGAGCCGGAAAAGGTCGCTTCTCTGATTTTATGCTCCACAGCTATGAGCTCGAATTATGGCTCCTCGACCGTTCTTGCACGTTGGAAAGATCTTGCAAAGCAAAAGGACGTTGCTGGCTTGATGGAGTCGTTCGGGGAATACGTCTATTCGCCTTCTTTCTTCGAACGGTTCAGGAATATCATCTTAGCTTCAGGGGGTGGTGCAACAGATCTGGACTTTCAGAATTTCCTGATATCGTTGGAAGCTGTTGAGGGCTTCAATTGCGAAGGCGAAATACATAGAATCTCATGTCCCGCTCTTGTGGTCGGGGCAGATGAAGATCGGATTTTTGGCACTCAGGCGATGCATGATCTTATCGAAGCCTTACGTTGCGAGTACTTCATCTACACGGGTTATGGGCATGCCGTCTACGACGAGGCGCCAGACTTCCTCGAGCATGTTGATGCTTTCTTGCGCAAGAATCGGCAAGATCAGCATTGTCAAGTTGTATCGTAGTTGGCTATTGCGCTTGTACGCAGGTGATCGCGATGACGCCGAAAATGTCATCAGAGCTGCACCCGCGCGAAAGATCGTTCACCGGAGCGGCGATGCCCTGCGTAATCGGGCCGTATGCTTCTGCTTTTGCCAAGCGCTGAACCAGCTTATAGCCGATGTTCCCAGCATCCAGATCGGGGAATATAAGCACGTTCGCTTTGCCGGCGACAGGTGAGCCAGGCGCCTTTGAAGAGCCGACAGACGGCACGATGGCGGCATCAAGTTGCAGCTCGCCGTCGAGCGCCAAGTCGGGAGCCAACTCTTTCGCGATGCGCGTCGCCTCAACCACCTTAGAGGCGTCGTCGTTCTTCGCCGAGCCATAAGAGGAATGCGACAGCAGCGCAACGATGGGCTTTTCGCCAACGAGTTTCTGCCATGATCCTGCGGAGCTGACGGCGATATTGGCCAGCTTCTCGGCGGTCGGCTGCACTTCTAGACCGCAGTCGGAGAACAGGAATGTGCCATTAGCGCCAAACTCGCAGTCGGGGACCGCCATGATGAAGAACGAGCTCACAAGAGCAGCTCCCGGTGCTGTTTTCAGGATCTGAAGACTCGGACGCAAGACGTCGCCCGTCGCATGGCAGGCTCCGGCAACCATGCCGTCGGCTATGCCGGTCTTGACCAGCATGACTCCGAAATACAATACGTCATCGAGTTTCGCACGCGCATCCTCGATGGTCATCCCCTTGTGTTTGCGCGCCTCATAGAGTGCTTCTGCCAAGCCCTCACGGCCCTCATACGTCGTAGGATCGATGATGCGTGCTCCTGCCAGATCGTAGCCGCTATTCGCGATTGCCTGAGAATCGCCCAAGATGATGAGGTCGGCAATTCCTTCTGCCAGTGCGCGTTGCGCAGCGGCAAGGGTACGCTCATCATCGCCCTCCGGCAATACGATGGTCTTCTTCTGCGCCTGCGCGCGTTTGACGATAGAATCCAGGAAGTCGCTCATTTGCCTCTCCTAACGGTCCGCAACGATGCAGATGCACCTCTTTCGTTTCGTAAAGAATGCGTATCATGATTGTATAGTAATAAAAGATGAAATAGGATGAGGCAGTAAGGTCCTGAATCCAGGTTCCCGTGCACGATACGAGTTATTCGCACTTATAAACCTTCGAGTCGATCGGAGCATTCGTGAAAACCATAACCTTCGCCATACCCTGCTACAACTCCGAGGAGTACATGGATACCTGCATCAAGTCCATCCTAGAGTGCGACCCCGATGCTGAAGACATCGAGATCCTCATCGTAGACGATGGATCGCAAAAGGACGATACGGCCGCCAAAGCCGATGAATGGGAGCGCGAGAAACCCGGCATTATCCGTGCGCTGCACAAGCCAAATGGCGGACATGGTTCAGCGGTGAATATGGGGCTTGCCAATGCGAAGGGCGTCTACTACAAGGTGGTAGATTCCGACGATTGGCTGGACAAGGAAGCAATGAAACCCATTTTGGCGTATCTGCGCGAACAGTGCTCGCAACCTGAGCCGACCGATCTGGTCATCGGCAACTATGTGTACGAGAAGGTGTTCGAGGGGACGCGCACCGTCATGGATTACAAGAACGTGTTCCCGCAAGGGCGCGAGTTCGGATGGGAAGATGTCGGCCGCTTCAAGGCGAGCCAGTACCTGCTTATGCATTCGGTAATCTATCGTACGCAGATGCTGCATGATATCGGTTTGAAGCTTCCTGAACATTGCTTCTATGTGGACAACATTTTCGTTTACGTACCGCTTCCGCATGTAAAGACGATCCGGTATTTCGACGTGGATATGTACCGTTACTTCATCGGGCGAGAGGGCCAGTCAGTCAACGAGGACATCATGATGGCTCGCATCGACCAGCAGATTCGCGTGACACGCGCGATGATCGACGCCGTAGACCCGTCGACGGAAGTGCCGCAACGCAAGCTTGCGCGCTACATGGAAAACTACCTGTCTATGATGATGTGCATCTGTTCGGTGTTCCTGCGCATGTCCGGTACACCCGAAAACGAACTGAAGCGGCAATTGGTCTGGCAGTATCTTAAACATCATCGTCCGAAGCTTTACCCGATCATCCGGCGCAGCATTTTGAATTTGGGTACGAATATACCAACGCCAGCAGGCAAAGCCTTCGGATTGGGTTGCTACCATCTGGCTCAGAAGGTATTCAAATTCAACTAGAGGCACAATAATCGCTATGTGTTGTAAGATAAGCAATGCATGGTTAACGGTTGATCTGCCCACGCGTATGAGGAGGCATGGTGGCTAAGAAGAGGTTCGATTATTTCGAAGCATTCGAGAAGCAGGTCGATATCGCATCAGAGGAGGCTGAGGTCCTGATCGAAGCCATCGAAGGCTTTACGACTTCTGAAGACTTGGTGCCGATTCTGGAGAAGGCGCATGAGATAGAACATCGTGGCGACGAGATGAACCACATTATCCTTACGAATGTTGCCGTAGATTTCATTACGCCTATCGACCGTGAGGACATCATCGAACTTGCCCAGGATCTCGACGATATCATCGATTTGATCGAGGGAACCATCCAGCGCTTCTACATGTTCGACGTGAAGGCCATGGAGCCTGAGGCGATAGAGTTTGCAGTAATCATTAAGAAGAGCCTGAAGGCTTTGCGCAAATCGATGAGCACCTTCCGGGAATTCAAGAAGGTGAAGAAGATCCGCGCAATGGTTGAAGATGTAAACCAGCTCGAAGAGCAGGCCGACGTCATGTACCTGGAGACGATTCGGCACTTGTTCACCAGCGGAGATGCTGCGGATTTGCGTGTTAGGGTATGGTCGCGTCTGTTCGAGCACCTGGAGATGACTGTCGATGCCTGCGAAGTAGTCGCAGACACCATGTCGACCATTACGCTCAAAAACGTATAGACATCCGAGAAGACGGGGAGTGGCTATACTGCTGCGAACCGTCTTTTTCTATCGGGAGCCAAATGCAATAGACCAACGACTTCTTAAGTCATTGGCTTCTGTTTGGTCGAGGTTTCCAAAGTATGCAGTTCCGTCGATATGGAACGCATTGTGTTGATATGGGTTTGCTAGGAATGCAGGGTTGCTGCTGTGACGCAGGCACAAGTAGCGTTCGGGGTTCCCGTTAGCCGCCCACAGGAAAACCGCATCCTGGTTTCCGTATTTCTCGATGGCTTCGTCAAGTATTGCAAGAAGATTCTCGGGGTATAGAGGCGAAGCTTCCCGATCGCCTATGAACCACATGCGATATTTCTTGCCGAATAGCTTCCCTCCAACCTCCTCGATATAGCATCGGGCTTCACCGCGCGGGCTTACGATTGTGTTATTCGCGGTATCGATGATGATCGGTTTAGAAGTGCGGGAGTGCTCGGCGATGCAATCGCGCATCTGCTTCAGGTTGATGGTCGTATTCTTGGCCATGCGATTACCCTTCGAGTAACGTTTGCTACGCGTAACCGTACTGCTCTATATACAAGAATCTTACCAGCCGTACGTTGAATCCTGAAGGTATATACCAATTCATACCATATAGTCACGTATCGTCATTGTTCTGTTCGCATATTGGCACATTTTTCTGGGGCATTACGTTTTGGCTGGCAAGATTCGGTCGGATGGTAGACTTATCGCATGGATAAATTGCCCGACAACAATGATGTGCCGTTCGGACCCTGGAAAGGGCGCGCCATCCTTTTGGTGGATCTGGATGCGTTCTTCGCTTCGGTCGAGCAGCTCGACCATCCAGCATGGCGCGGTAAGCCGGTAATAGTCGGCGGCGACCCCGACAGGCGCGGGGTTGTTTCAACGGCATCTTATGAGGCGCGCAAATATGGTGTACATAGCGCGATGCCATCATCGACAGCGCAGCGACTATGCCCTGATGCGATTTGGACCGAAGGGCACTTCGCACGATATCGCGAGATGTCAAACAAGGTGATGGCCATTTTGCATGACGAAACACCGTTCGTGCAGCAGGTGAGCATCGATGAGGCGTTTATGGACGTATCGCCGAACGAGGTCAATAGCGAGCATCCTGTTGCGATAGCGCAGCGCATCCAGTCCCGCGTCGATGCGCTGGGCGTAACCTGCTCAATTGGGATAGGCACAACGAAATCCATCGCCAAGCTCGCCTCTGACATGGATAAGCCGCACGGTATAACGGTTGTCATGCCCGGCGGAGAGCAATCATTCATGGCGCCCCTACCTGTGCGCAGCTTGAGCGGCATCGGACCGTCCAGCGAGAAGAAATTAAGGCAGTTTGGAATCGAGACACTCGGAGATCTCGCAGCTGCCGATGATCAGATGATTGAGCACCTGTTGGGAAAGAACGGAAAGGTTATGCTCGATCGCACACGTGGCTTGGAGGATGCTAAGGTTGAGGAAGACAACGAGGTAAAATCCGTTTCAAATGAGATTTCCTTCGCAAACGACTTATGCGAACGAGAAGATATCGAAGCCGCCATTGCAACAATGGCGGCGAAAGTGTGCAGGCGCCTGCGACGCAAGGGGCTGCAAGGTCGTACCGTGGCACTGAAACTGCGTTATTCGAACTTTTCCGTACGCAGCGTCCAGAAGACGTTTGCTGTTCGAAGCGATGACGATGCTCAGATCATGCAAGCGCTTTCCGGAATGCTTGACGAGCTTTGGCATGATGGAGTCGCTGTCAGGTTAGTAGGCGTGGCAATCACCGGATTCGATGAGGATGATGCAGGCGAGCAGCTAGAACTGTTCGACGAAGAGCCGGATGAATCGGGGATAACTTCAAGATACGTGTCTGACGCGCGGATTCGCAGGCTCGCCGAAGCAACCGATAAGGTGCGTGAAAGATTTGGAGAAAAGGCGGTATCGTTCGGCCGCGAACTCAGGACTGGAGATAACACAACCGGTTCTTCATCGAAGAATCCTGCAGATTACAAATAGAGTAGGAATCGGCGCATCACAACGGCGCGGAGAGGTAAGTCAGGTGAGAGGCAGCTCGATGGGCGCTTTAACAGAAACAAAGAGAGCTGTCGCCCCATCTCGCATTTCAGCATACAATAGCAGTGCACGATCGTGATAGGGAGGCACTATGTTCTGTGAAAAATGCGGCGCTCAGATCAAAGATGGCTCGCGATTCTGTCCGAATTGCGGTCATATGGTGACACGGGCTGCATCGGAAAGACCGCAACCGTCGCAGCAAAAGCCGCAACAACAGCAGGGGAATCTTTCCCAACAATACCCAAACCGCCAAAAGCAGGGTGGGGCAGGTGCACCGCAGAACGGAAAACCTCCGGCAGCTCAAAAAAAGAAGAGCCATCTGGGCGCAATAATTGCGATCTGCGTTGTGATCGTCATCGTAGCGGGAGGCGTAATCGCTGCTCGCATGCTCATAAACTCCGTTACAGAGCGTCTGGAGATGGATTCGCAAACTCAAACGGAGCAGGTATCAGGATGGGTCGAGGAATCGCCGCAAGGAGGAGCCGCCGAAGAGGGTGCAACCACTGGCGGATCCACAACTCCGACGCAAAGCGATGGGTCTGGCGATTCGTGGACGGTTCTAATGTACCTTTGCGGCTCAGATCTGGAAAGCTCAGCAGGATATGCAACATATGACCTGATGGAGATTCAGGAAGCAAGTATCGGATCGAACGTGAATATGGTTATAGAAGCTGGCGGTACTTCACGTTGGCAGAATAACGTGTATGAGGCTGGCTACATCAACCGTAGCGTATGCAGCAACGGTTCATACGATGTGGTCGATCAGATTCGCATGACAAATATGGGTAGCGAATCGACATTCACGGACTTCCTCAAGTGGGGAGTGCAGAATTATCCAGCCGATCATTACATGCTTTTATTCTGGGATCACGGTGGCGGAACGGTTTACGGTGTGTGCTGCGATGAGATGTTCAATGACGATATGCTCACCGTTGCAGAGTTTCGTGACGGCATCAAAGAGTCGGGCATCCACTTCGATGTAGTGGGATTCGACACGTGCCTCATGGGAACGTATGAAACAGCGTCGGCGCTTGCCCCGTACGCCGATTACATGATTGCGTCAGAGGAGATCATTTCAGGCGCAGGATGGGAATACACCTCCTGGCTGTCATGGCTCTCTTCGAATACGGGATGCACGGGTGCAGAACTCGGACGCGAGGTATGCGACACCTACATGAAGGCGTGCAAGTGGTATGGCCTGGACGGTACGGCAACACTTTCGTGCATCGATCTCTCGAAGATGAAATCGCTGGACGCTGCTTTTGCTAAAGCAGCTGAAGATCTGGCCGTTGCGACAACGGAAAAATCAAAACTACAGGTAGTCGCTCAAGCGGCAAATTCGGCCGAGTACTACGGTGAAGATATCGGATATAACATGATCGACCTATACGGTTTCATCGACGGTACAGGCTCTGTCATATCTTCAGATCGCCAAGAAGCGCTTCTCGGCGCAATCGACGACGCTGTCGTGTACAACGTGCATGGTAGGAACCGCGCAGGGGCTCATGGGTTGTCGGTATTCTATCCACTTTATGCAAGCGATACGGAATTCGACGCTTTCCGTGAGATAGCACCGAATATGTCGTATACGCAGATGGCAGCCGTAATAGCAGGAACATACGATAATTACCAATGGCCGAGCACGACACCGATCGAGGAGGAGGAAGCGGCCCCTGTTACCGAAAACGAAGTCGATATCACCTATAACCAGAGCATAACCGATGACGGCTATCTGCGCCTCGAGATCGAAAGCGGGCTCGAAGATATCATGGCGGTCGAGTTCGAGCTGGCGTTGCTCATGGGAACGCCTGATGATTTTGATTTAATCTACCTCGGTTCCGATAACAATCTATATGCCGACTGGGACAGCGGGATCTTCACTGACAACTTCAACGGGAAATGGATGACCATCGATGGATGCTACGTGTGCGCCGAAATCATGGATTCGCGTGATGGCTATAACCTGTATGCAATACCGGTAAAGCTAAATGGCACAGAGATGCTGCTTCGCGCCTCATACGATTTCAACACGAAGAAGTACTCGATCCTCGATGCCTGCGAGACTATGGATTACGAAGTCGGCGCTGCATCGAAAGCGCGACCGCTGCAAGAAGGGGACAAGATTACTTTCCTGTTCGTAGAGGGCGGATCAGATTCTGAAGAGGCAGAATTCATCGAGCTTGACACCATCACCTGGCACGACGGTATCGAAATGGTCGACGAGGATCTGGGGGATGGCATGTTCGTCTATAACTTCCGCATCGTGGATGTGTTCGGCTCAGAACAGAGTACAGAGAGTGTGGTCGTGGACTACAGCAACGGTTCGATCGAACTCAAGTCTATAGAAGATTGGGTGTATGAGCAGATGTAGACCGAGGTGCGTTGCAGTTTGGATATAATTACCAAGTTTGAATTCCAAGCGAGAAGAGGGCAATGTGGCAAATTCGTACAAGGACACGATGAATCTACCTACAACCGATTTCCCCATGAAGGGAAACCTGCCGGCTAACGAACCGAAACGCCTACAGGCATGGGAAGATGGGCAGCTGTACTGGCGAGTATTGGAGAAGAACCGCGACGGCGAACCGTTCATCCTGCACGACGGACCTCCATATGCCAATGGGCCGATCCATATCGGTCACGCATTCAACAAGATCTTGAAGGACTTCGTGAATAAGAGCCATGCGCAACGAGGCTTCTACACCCCCTATATACCCGGCTGGGATTGCCATGGGCAACCGATCGAGCATGAAGTCGAAAAAAAGCTCGGCACCGAGAAAATGCGCGAATTACCCCAGTCGACCGTGCGGCGACTCTGCCGCGAATGGGCCGAAAGATTCGTCGATGTGCAACGCGATGGATTCAAGCGTCTGGGTGTCAACGCCGATTGGGAGCACCCGTATCTGACGTTCATCCCGAACTTCGAAGCCGGCAACGTCGAGGTATTCAAGAAGATGTACCTCGACGGAGCGATCTATCGTGGACGCAAGCCCATCCATTGGTGCTCCCATTGCCATACGGCGCTAGCTGAAGCCGAAATCGAGTATGGGGACGAAGTTTCGCCGGCGATCTTCGTGCGCTTTAAGATGACGACTGTTCCTGCAGGTCTGGAGGCCTGGGAGGGCAAACTCGATGTGGCCATTTGGACGACAACGCCATGGACGCTGCCGGCCGATGATGCTGTCATTTTGCACCCGACTGAGCCCTATGTTGCCGTCGAGCACGATGGACGCGCCTACATCATGGCGCAAGCTTTGGTAGAAAAACTCGTCGCAAAATTCGAATGGGATGATGCCAAACTGATCGAGGGATGGTCGGCTACGGGTACGGAGCTTGAAGGCAACCGTTACGAGCAGCCTATTTTCGCTGATCAAGGCGAAGAGGGCGTATTCATTTATGCTGACTACGTCACGATGGAAGACGGCACGGGCATCGTTCATACTGCGCCTGGTCACGGCATGGACGACTATCTTGCCGGCATGAAGTTCGGCATTCCCGTAGTCATGCCCGTTGATGACGATGGCCGCTTCTACGAGGGCGAAGGCATCGGTGCGGGCGGTCCGTTCTCCGGCATGGAAGTCAACGAAGCTAATCCGGTCATTATTGAATGGTTGCGCGAGCGCGGCATGCTCATCATGCACGAGGATATGCATCATTCCTATCCGCACTGCTGGCGTTGCCATGAGCCTGTCATCTTCCGCGCAACGAACCAATGGTTCGTGTCGATGGAAAACACCGGATTGCGCGCTGCAGCAAGCGCGGCAATCGAGAACGATGTCGAGTGGATTCCCGCATGGGCATCAAACCGCATCGGGGCGATGGTAGCCGAGCGTCCTGACTGGTGCATTTCGCGACAGCGTTCGTGGGGTGTCCCGATTCCAGTCTTCACCTGCGGGAAATGCGGCGAGACCGTAGCCACTGAAGCTACATTCTATGCCGTAATCGACCTTTTCTATGCAGAAGGCGCAGATGCATGGTTCACTAAGGCGCCGAAAGAATACCTGCCGGCTGACACCTGCTGCCCGAAGTGCGGTGCAGGTGTTGCCGATCTGCTTCCCGAGAAGGATATCTTGGATGTTTGGTGGGAAAGCGGTGTTACGCATGTGAGCGTTCTGCAGCATCGCGCAAGCGAGGGTTTGCGCTGGCCTGCCGATATGTACCTTGAAGGCTCGGACCAGCATCGAGGATGGTTCCAAAGCTCGCTGCTTACAAGCGTTGGGGCGTTCGGAAAGCCGCCGTATAAGTCTGTTATGCATTGCGGTTTCACTGTGGACGAAAACGGCGAGAAGATGTCGAAATCGAAGGGCAACGGCGTTGATCCTGCTGATGTCATGTCGAAATTCGGCGCCGACGTACTGCGTCTGTGGGTAGCATCCGTCGATTACTCGCACGACGTTTCTATTTCGGACAACATCCTAAAGCAGGTTTCGGATGCCTACCGGAAGTTCCGTAACTCGCTGCGATTCGTGCTGGGTAGCCTTTTCGACTTCGATAACAGCATGTGCGTTGCATCATGGGACGATCTTGAGCCCATCGATAAGTACATGATGGCAAGAACCTATGCGTTGCTGCGCGATTGCGAAAACTACTACGACACCTATAAGTTCAGCGGCGTCTACCGCGCTGGCTATGACTTCGTTAACGAGCTTTCGAGTGTGTACATGGATGCGATCAAGGACCGCTTGTACTCCGAAGCGCCTGATTCGCCGCGTCGTCGGGCCGCGCAGAGCGTGCTGATGAACATCCTCGAGGTGCTTGTCCGCGTGCTTGCGCCCATACTGTCGTTCACGTGCGACGAGGTTTGGGAGAACTACCCACCGGCCATACGGGAAGCCGAAGAGCGTCCGTTCAGCGTACAGCTTGCAGGCTGGCCTGCGCGAGATGACTTCGCGCCGACACTGCCCGATGACAATGGCCGTATGGATCTGGAGCGTTTTGCTGTTGCCATGGAAGTGCGCGACGTTGTAACGAAGGCACTCGAAGAGGCTCGTACGGAAAAACGCATAAACAAGAGTCAAGAAGCGGCCGTGATCGTGTCGCTGCCTGCAGATAAGATGGATGCGCTGACCTGCTTTGACGCTTCTGTTTTCGAAGAGCTTTTCATAGTGAGCGGTGTCACGCTGCGCGAAGGCGACGAGATTGCTTGCGAGGTCGTTTCTGCGGAAGGGGAGAAGTGCCCACGGTGTTGGAACTACCGCGAGCTGGGAACGAACGCAGATCATCCTGCCGTATGCAAACGCTGCGGTGACGCACTCGATGCCATCGGATTCGCAGAGGACGCGGAATAGGCGGGGCAAGTGGCACGTCATGCTAAGCAGGCGCTTGTTCAGGAGGATAAGGCGCCGACAGCTGGGACTAACCCGAAGGCGCCTTTGAAGGAGCCTTCGGCGTCCGTGGAGACGTCTCGAGGCAGAAAACGATTCAGGATGCCGGAGAGCAGCCATGCCGGGCGATACGGCCTTGTGTTTGTGCTCGTCATACTTACATGGATCGTGCTCGATCGCGTTTCGAAGATCCAGTTTCTCGGCATGCAACCCGGACCCACGATTGCTGGTCCCTATCTGGGGATCATAGACATCAGGCTTGTCCATAACACGGGAGCGGCATGGGGAATCTTTGCGGATTCCACGTTCGCGCTCGGAATCTTCTCTGTAATCGTATGCGCTGTTCTCACGATTTATTTCATCGCAACGATACGTCAGGCAAACGCGCTTACAACACTTGGTTTCGGAATGGTCGTTGCCGGCGGGATCGGTAATGCTGCAGATCGGTTCACATATGGCTATGTTACCGATTTCATCGAGTTTTCGTTCATGGATTTTCCCGTCTTCAATGTTGCTGACATCGGCGTCACCGTCGGTTTCGTGTTCATCATCATTGGGCTGCTGGTAATGTGGCGCAGATCAGCTGCAAGGGACAGAGCATGACGAGCATGCGCTGCCATGTGGCAGGCCGCGATGATGATGGATTGCGGCTGGATGTTGTGCTGGGGAACGCAGGTGCCTATGCGAGCCGCTCTGCTGCAGCGCATGCTATAGAAGATGGAAAAGTCCAGCTAAACGGCCAGCCTGCATCAAAACGCGCTTTGATCCATGCGGGCGATGCAATAGTCTACGAGGTCGAAGAGGTCGTTGCGCGGCCGACTGTTCTGGTCGGAGAAGACATCCCCCTCGATATACGTTACGAGGACGATGACCTTATAGTGCTTTCCAAGCAGGCAGGATTGATCTGCCACCCGTGCGATGGACATGAGACGGGTACGCTTGTGCATGCCCTCATCCACCATTGCGGCGCCGATCGTCTGTGCAATGTCCAAGGCGATCTTGACCGTCTGGGCAT
>JAFRLO010000028.1 GCA_017431165.1 Eggerthellaceae bacterium | reverse complement strand
TTTCCTTGCATACGATATGCAACCGCGGCTCGACCTTCTCATACAGGCGAAGGATCGCCTCAGATCCGTCGGTGCTGCCATCGTCCACGCAGATGATCTCTATGTCCTTGAACGTTTGATTTCGAATCGAATCAATGCAAAGCGGCAGATATCGCTCGACGTTATATACCGGAACAATCACCGAAATGGCTGGCATATCCCCTCCCTAGTATCGGCGCGGCTTCAGCACATAGTCTATTCCGCCTTCTTTGAAATAGCGCAGGAGCCTTTGCTTGGTGCCGAGCCCCTCGTTGAACGCCGTGCGATACACATGCGAAAACCGCGGATCGTCCACGAGCATCCTCAACTCGCGCTCTTTCTCCGGCTCGAAGATCTCCCAAGCTATCTCGCCGTTTTCGATATGGCGCTTCATCTCCTCGGAGAACCTGAAGAAGAATTCACCTCCCAGCTCGGGCGCAAGGCGATCATAGTTCCACATGTACGAATCGAATTTCATCTTCACGAGCACCGCCATCATAAAGGCGCGCTTCACAGGGTCATCCAGAGCCTTGACGAACCCTTCCATGCGTTCGTACTCATCGCATACGCAGTACACCTTACCAGGCGAGTTCACCGACGACTTCTCGTTGTCCTGGCGGTAATGCAAGTACGCGTCGTATATGAACCATACGCGCTGCGCGTTCAGCCACACCTGGAAATTGAACGAAGCATCCTGGTAAGACGCACCTGGTGTCTCATTGAACCGTATACCATTGCCCCTGATGAAGTCAGCTCGATAGATGGCTGACCAAATCGACGGCTTGATGAAGAACACGTGCGGCTCATCATATGGGCAGAGTATCCGCCCGCACTCTTGCGGATCGAGCAGGCGGCAATGCTCGTCGCGCTCCTCTGGAACCGACCAGTAGAAATAGAAGTTGCTCTTAACCACCTCGGCATCATGCTCTTTCGCCAGGCTATAGTGAGTTTCGAGCATATCGGGCTCAATAAAGTCATCGGATTCCAATATGCCCAGATATTCACCCCGCGCGGCATCGAAGCCGACGTTCATGCTGTTGCCGTAACCCGTATTGGGCTTATCGATGATGCGGATGCGCTTATCTTCGGCGGCAAGCCGTTCGAGCACTGCAAGCGTTCCATCGGTGGATCCGTCGTTCACGCAGATGATCTCGATATCCGAAAGCGTTTGCCCCATCGCACTGCGAACGCACTGCTCGACATAACGCTCCACATTGCAGCAAGGAATAACCAACGAAACCTTAGGATCCATTCCCACTCCCATCGTTTACGGCCTTTAGCATTATAAACTGCCCGCAAGCGCATGAGATGCGCGCCGAACTGTGCACAAGATGCCTCGATAAGACATCATGCGCCGAACAAGGCAGCAATCGACTCATAGAACTCCGGGTTGAACGACGCAAACGAACCGTAACGGGCCGGAGACAACAGGCTCCAGTAATTGAGGAGTTCACCCCCCAGTACCAGTACAGCGAATACCACTGCCACCCACACGTAAGCGCGTGATCCAGTGTTCTTTTCAAAGGATGCGAGCCATACGCACAATGCGGGTATTAGGACTGCCCAGCAGAAGTCGGAAAAGTATCGCATCGATATGCTCGCCACTTGCGCGCTGATAACCATCAGGATCACCGCGAAAACGCAGCAAACACCGCACATCGCCAGCAGTCTCTTACCCCTCAGCTCGTTCCTAAAATGCCACAAGCCCAAAATGGCCAAACATGCCGGCGCGAATACGAAGAAACCTCCTAGATACGGTTCGACAGGCACGGTGCTGCGCCATTCGATTTGGTCGAGGAAAGGAAAACTCGCCTTCAAATCGAGAGGCATCAGAATGTAGAAAAGCAGGCTGACCCATGCGGCCTGGAAACTGAACCCGCTGTTTTGCGTCATATCGAATCCAGTCAGGTTGTACGCAGCGCCGAAATCGAATGGCGAATCGAAACGGACCCAATTGTGATACATGACCAGTCCAGCAACGATCAAGCACGGGAGCAGCATTGCTGCCGTGTTGCCCATGCCCTTCCGCGAGAAGAACAGCCGATCACGCGTGATCTCATCCCAGAACAGAGGCACCGCAACGAACATTCCCAGAAACAACTGGGGTCTGCAAGCAAGCGTCAACGCCATGAACAGCGAACCCGCTGCGAGCATGCCGGGGCGCAACGAACCACCCTCGCGTCGACTGCACACCCAGAACGTGAGTCCGAGAAACAGGCATGATAACCCCGCAAGGGGCGGCAATGAATAGAACAGCGGATAAAACACCTGGGTCAATATGCCCGATGCCATC
>JAFRLO010000027.1 GCA_017431165.1 Eggerthellaceae bacterium | reverse complement strand
TGGCAGATGCCTTGTCCAGGTGGGACGATGCGCACGTTTTCAAACGAATCCTGCGACCATTTCAAGAAGCTGTACCGTTCTCGGTTGCGCGCAAACTCGAGCTTCATGTTCGCATCGCACGCACCCTCACATCCGAACTCATCCGCTATGACAGAATGGTCAATGACCAAATCACAAGGCACCTGCGGATTGATCTTCGAGGGATCGCCTCCCAGCGCAACGCACGCATCGCGCATGACCGCGAAATCAACGAACACGGGCACGCCCGTGAAATCCTGGAACAATACGCGAGCGGGAGCGAATTCGACTTCCTCACCAGCTTGACCCGCAAGTCCTGCATCGATGATGCGCTTGGCATATGCCTGAGCTTCGTCATCGGTTCGTGCACAGCGCAAGACGTTCTCGAGCAATACCGTCAACGAATACGGAAGCTTCTCGACGTTTCCGCATTTGTTGACGGGATGATAGCGATAACGCTCGCCTTCGACCTCAAGAAGAGCCGTATCGCGGATAGAGCTTTCAACCATCATTGCCCCTTTCAGCGCGAGCTGCGCAAACACTCATTAACACATGGCAATCATTATAAAGAAAGGGCGCTCTTTAACGCGCCCTTCGGATTCAATGCATATCCCAATAATGAATCATCGTTCACATTGACATGTTAAGCAAGATTGTCGATAACCTGCTGCGCCCTCCGCTGAAGCGCGCCTTTGGCATTTTCCGCATCAAACGACATACGATCGACCAGCGATGCCTTGACCTCGTCCGCCAGCTTCCCCTTGGAAAAGTCTATAACAGCCGTCAGCATGTCATTGAACTCGAGGTCTCCGTGATAGCACTGGATCCCCTCATCGATGAGCGGCCATACCTTCTCGGAGCGATTCGCCGTCGTTGCGCCATATTTACAAAGGAACCGCATAGCGGCAAGCCTTACCGGCCCGCTTTCTTCATCGAACAGCGCTGCTTCGGCTTCTGGAACCGCCTTGCCGCAGGTACGCGCATCGTAATCGACCAGAATCGTCAACGCTTCGAGGCACTCCCAGCGCGTCTGAGCCTCAGGTCGATTGAGGGCATCGACGATTTCGTCGATATGGTCAACGAGCACTTCCGGCTTTTCCTTTGCAACTTGAAACAAAGCCGCAGCGGCAACCTGGCGTTCGCGACGAGCACCCTCGGCGAGACGCGTGACCACTTCGGCCACGTCGGTCTTTCCGTTAAGCACTCCCTCTGCTATCTCTTTGACTTCTTCATTGCGTTCAGCCATCGTGCACCTCGCTCGTCAGCGTGTTCATCATCGCCAAATCTTTGCACTCAACGAATCCACGCATATACCCCATCGTTTGATTTCGTAGGCAATTGCCCTCAAACTCACTGCGTTCGTTTTCATCGAGTAGTTCAGCCGTTAGACGAAAGGCCCCACAAGGGGCCTATATGCACTTGTGCCCTGCGCGAGTGCGACAACCTACCCTCCCGCAGCCTGGCGCTGCAGTACTATCGGCGACGGCGGGCTTAACTTCCGAGTTCGGA
>JAFRLO010000026.1 GCA_017431165.1 Eggerthellaceae bacterium | reverse complement strand
TGATGGGCGGCCTTATTCCTCTCGCCGTACACCAAGTTGTCACGGGGAAACTCGATTTTTCTATGCTGCTGCTGGCTATTCCAACCATCATCGGTGTGGGTTTGATCATGTTCACGAACAACACGTGCGACATCGAGCGAGACATACCTTCGGGCAGGAAAACGTTACCCGTACTGCTTGGGCGCGATGCAGCGGTGAGGTGGTATCACATTGCAGTCATCGTTTGGATCGTGGACATCATCGTTAACGTTGCAGTCGTTGCAACACCTGGCCTGATCGTGATTCCATTCATGCTTCTTGCAGCTTATCCACTGGTCAAAGCCCTCTTCGGAAACCCCATGACTCCGGAGCGCAGGATCCAGGCCATGCCTCAAATCCTCAGCGTCAACATCGTTCTTGGCGCCTTCTACTGTGCAGCGCTCCTTGCGCCTGCCGCAGTCACGCTCGTGCTTTAACGCCAGAGTATTTGCACCTTGTCGGGGAAGATTGATTCGAGCTTTGCAATATCGAAGACCTGGAGCAAATCGGCGGGCGCACAGGGCTCGTCAGCATCAACAAGTCCAGCGACATAGGCAACGTGCCCGATGACCCCCTCAGGCGTTTTAAAGGAAACCAGAAGCTCATCTAGTGCTGCATCGCGATCGCGTTTTGACAGGCGCCTATCACGCTCGCCCACCATCAACGGAACATGCGCATATGAGCACTGCTCAAAGCCAAGCTGTTCTTGCAGGAACATTTGCTGGGGAGTCGATACGAGCAAATCCATCCCGCGCACGATGCAATTAACACCTTGTTCCGCATCGTCGACTACCACGGCAAGTTGATAGGCAAACAAGCCATCTGACCGGCGAATGATGAAATCACCGCATTCGCTTTCAAGCTCTTGAGCGTATTTTCCCTGAACGAAATCGTTAAATTCATATAGCCGATGAGGAACCCTCACGCGGTAGGCTGGCTTTCTGTTGGCGCGACGCCTTTCAACTTCGTCAGCGGTTAGATTTCGACAAGTGCCTGGATATACGAGTTTTTCACCGCGATGCGGAGCCGATGCGGCATGCAGATCGGCACGGGTGCAGAAACATGGATAGACGATACCGTTATCGACCAAATGTTGATATGCGTACCGATATGCTTCGTCACGGTCATGCTGGTAAAACGGACCTTCGTCCCATGTCAACCCGAGTGATTCGAAATCTCGGCACACCTGGTCTGCATAGGAGGAACGCGAGCGCTCGACATCAAGATCTTCGATGCGCAGAACAATCGAACCATCCTTCGACTTCACGATAAGCCATGACATGAGCGCGGCGAAGATGTTTCCGGCATGCATGCGCCCCGTCGGCGATGGCGCAAACCTACCGACGGGGCGCGTTTTTAAAACGTTTTCGTTATGCTCGTTCATTTGCAAAAGCGAAACCGAGTTCAAACGCTTTCACGTTCGATTCAATGGTCTTCGGAGGCACACGACCCTCGATGACTTTGCTCCACAGGTCCAAACCGAATCCGAGTTGTGATTCGAGGGCGCCGAGAATCGCCACGTTCTCGCATTTCGCATTACCCGCCTCAATGGCAAGGTCATGTGCCGGGATAAGCACGGCACCAGCATCTTCAAGCTTGTGACGTGCATCAACGGGCATCGGGGCAAACCCGCATGCAACGGGAAGAGGCTTGATTGTTTCATCAGCAACGAGAAGATAGCCGCCCTTCTTGAGGAACGAGATGTTGCGCAGGGCCTCGGTCGTTTCGAAGGAGACGACGA
>JAFRLO010000025.1 GCA_017431165.1 Eggerthellaceae bacterium | reverse complement strand
TTTGACCGATGAGGCTATTGATGAGAAGTTCGGGCATCTTATTCATGCGCTTGAGCTTGGTGCCCCGCCGCATGGCGGAATCGCGCTTGGCCTTGACCGTTTGGTCATGCTCCTTGCGGGCAAGCCGTCCATCCGCGATGTCATCGCCTTCCCGAAGACGAGCAGTGCATCCGACCCGATGACGGGTGCGCCGAGCAACGTGACCACGCGTCAGCTTAAGGAAGTTAGCTTACGCACCTTGTAGCATTTCTTTTAGCGTATATATAAGGAACCGGCCCCAAATGAGGCCGGTTCCTTTTTGTTCTGTATGCTCAGTTACTTCAGCAGCGTTGCAGTGTACGCGATGACATCGCTTACCGTGCTCAAGTCCTCGGGCTCACCGAAGTCGATGCCCAGACGATCCTCGAGCTCGCAGATGAGCTCCACTTGATCGAGCGAGTCGATTTCGAGGTCCTCGAATGTGGTCTCCATGGTGACCTTTTCAGGCTCGATATCAAGCTTGTCGTTCAGGATGTCCCTGATGATGTCCAATGTCTCCATGATGGCTCCTTTTCCACGTTTCCGGATTTGCCGGGTGCATTATACAATGAAGCGCTCGCAGTATCAAAAAGTGTTCACGCCACACGAAAGCTTCAAAAATGGCAAAAAAGAAGGCCCCGCGAGGGGGCCTTCCTGAATGCATTGCGCATATGCGATTAGAGAATCGGATGCTCGACAGCCCACTGATGACCGTAGTCGCCAAGTTCCTTCTGGAAGTATGCGTCGTTCTCGGCATTGTAAAGGGAGGTGTTCGGGAGGGCCGGATAGAAATAGCCGCCCGGGCAATAGGTGTCGATTGCACGATGAATCTCAGCCTTGATCTGCTCTTTGGTGACGCCTTCGGTGTTCAAAAGGGCGCCATCGATGCCGCCGATCATCGGGAGCTTGTGATCGGTGATGCGCTGGATCTCGACGATGTCGTTCTCGGGGATGACGCCTTGCCAGATGTCGATGCCGATTTCGACCATGTCCTCTACGATGGGCTGGCAGATGCAGTCTGCATGGTGCACGTAGAGCATGCCGCACTCATGGATGACATCGGAGATGCGCTGCTGCTGCGGCTTGATCATCTCGCGCCATACGCTCGGCGGGAGGAACAGGTTCTGCTTTGAACCCCAGTCGTCATGATAGAAGATGACGTCGGGATGAATGTGCTTTGCGGTCTCACGAATTTGCGCGATCTTGAAGTCCGCGATAGCGGTGAGGAGCTCTTCCATCTCATCCGGATACTCCAGATAGTTGCAGAAAGCATTCTCCATGCCCATGAGGTGATGGGAGCGCTCGAACAAGCCAGCGCTGCACAAGAACGAGACGAACTTCTCCTTGCGGTCGACCTTTGCGGCCATCTCTTCAGCCATCGTCCAGTCAAGACCCTCGACCGTCGGGATGGTGAGCTCTTCCTTCCAGTTCTCGATATCTTTGATGGAGGCGTTCTCATCGGTTACATGAGGATGCGCACCGGGGGAACCAGGGATGCGAACCCACGTGGTGCCCCATACGTCCGGATGCTCCTGGCCGTCTGCTGGGCAGCGGTCGCGCATGAGGACTGGATCGGGAATCATCACGAGAGCTTCCATGAAGTTGCTGTAATAATCAGGCTGACGACCCTCAAGGATGGCCATCATGTTCTCGCGCGGCGTCATGTCGCCATACTTGGCGCGAGCGTTGCCTGCTGCTTCGTTCTTCGAGAGCAGGTTGTCTTGTTGCTGTTGTGCCATGTTTCCCCCTTATGGAATTAACATTACCGGTTTTGTTGACATGCAAATAATATTACTTTTGTCGCGGGCGTATTCAATTGATTACCCTTTGCGGCAAAAAACTCACGATAGTATATCAGAAAATCCATTCCGTGTATATATCAGCGTGAGGTACGCTTTCTCTAAAACGCCTGATGAAACACCAAAAAGTGCTTTTTATTTATTCTGCTTGCCTCAGCAGTCCGTAGCCGCCGCCATCGCGACGGTACAGCACGCATACCAGATTGGTGTCTCGCTCCGTGAAAACGAAGAAATCATGGCCGAGCAAATCGATTTGTACGAGCGCTTCTTCCTGCGTCATCGGTGCGAATTCGATTTCCTTGACGCGTACGATCTCATCATCAGAAAGCTCGCTCATAAGCTGATCGAGGTCGAGTTCGACCTCTTCTGTCTGGCGGGGGAGGAATTCTTCGGCTGCAGCACGGTCGGCCTGGACCTTACGGTCGATGACGCGGGTCTTGAATTTGCGGAGTTGACGTTCGACCTTCGCCGCAGCAACATCGATAGCCGTATGCAGGTCGTCCTCGTGCTCCTCCGCGCGGATGATGTGGCCTTTCGTGCGCAGCGTGACCTCGCAACAAGCGGGCCTAGGGTTAGCGGGGTTCTTCTCGCGATAGAGCATCACCTCGACGTCGAGAGGATTGATATCCATGACTTTGGTGGAACCGCCGATCTTCTCCGTTGCATACTTCCGAAGGGAGTCGCTGATTGCCATTTTGCGTCCTGATACTGTGATGCTCATATTGCTCACCTCGTTTTCCTCGTGTCCAATAAAAAAACTTGATTGCCGCAGGAATCCCCCTGAGCGCTACTCGGCGTGTTCCGAATGCCTACTCGAAAACGACTCCTTTGACCATCAAGCTGTCAATGAAAAGGATAGTCCGTTTTGGGCTTTTCGTCTACCGCAAGGAGGGAAAAGTTCAGGTTTCATACATCGTCTTCTTCTCCACGTATCCGGGTGTGGCGTGCAAGGATAAGCTAGTGTATACTCGCCTGCGGTACATCAAACGAGAAAATGAATCGAGTGATTGAAAGCCTATGCAAACAGCTGCTTTAGTGCTCGCCGCTGGTGCGGGAACCCGCATGAAATCCGATAAGCCGAAAGTCGTCCATGAGGTGCTTGGCACGCCGATGATACGTTGGGTGGTCGATGCAGCGCATGCTGCAGGTATCGAGCACGTAGTGACCATCGTAGGGCACAAGCGCGAGGAGGTCATCCCGCTCGTTCCCGATACCCAGATTGCAATCCAAGAAAAGCAACGCGGAACAGCCGACGCAGTTCTCTCGGCGCGCGAGGCGTTGGCTGATTTCGATGGCTCTCTCGTCGTGCTTTCGGGAGACTGCCCGCTCATCACGCCAAAGACCATCAAGGCGCTTATTAAGATGCGCGAAGAGGCGGATGCGGCCGTCGTGGTGCTCACGATGCAACTTGACGACCCGTTCGGCTACGGGCGCATCATCCGCGATGGAGAGGGGCGTGTGGAACGCATCGTCGAGCAGAAGGATGCATCTCCAGAAGAGGCAGCGGTGTGCGAATGCAATTCCGGTTTCTATTGCTTCGATGCATCACGTTTGTTCGCGGCGCTCGAAAAAGTGAGCAACGACAATGCGCAAGGCGAGTTCTACCTAACCGATGTGCTTGCCATCTGCCGTGAGGCTGGCGATGCGGTATGCGCGCTTGTCACCGATGATCCGATGGAATGCCTTGGCGTCAACACGACTGAGCAACTTGCCAATGTTGCCGATATCATGCAAGTTCGCATAGCTGCCGAATAATCGATTCTTTGAGCGCAGATACGTGCTTTCTGCACGCCATATTTGGGTACAATACGACTGTAAAGAACGCATCGATGCAGACGGAAAGGAAGCGTGCACCATGGCGCAGATGCAGAAGAATTTAGCCATTTTCTCAGGATCGGTAAATCCCGTGTTCGCCGAGAAGGTCGCAGCTGAGCTCAAAACGACCTTAGGCAACGTCAAACTCGAGAAGTTCAAGAACGGCGAGATTTACGCACGTTACAACGAAAGCGTCCGTGGTGCTGATGTTTTCTTGATCCAATCTGTGGCCGGGGAGCACGTGAATGACGCGCTCATGGAGCTGCTCATCATGGCTGATGCCGCACATCGTGCTTCCGCGCGCGATATCACTGCGGTTATCACGCACTATGGCTATCCTCGTCAGGACCGCAAAGCGGCCGCCCGTGAGCCCATTACGGCCAAGCTGGTTGCCAACCTGATCGAGGTTTCGGGTGTCGATCGTGTCATCACCATCGATTTGCATCAGGGTCAGATCCAAGGCTTCTTCGACATCCCGGTTAATCATCTGACCGCGCTCTCCATCATGGCCGACTATTTCAACAACAAGGATTTCGGTGATAAGACTTTGTGCGTCGTGAGCCCCGATGTCGGTCGTGCGAAGGCCGCCAAGAAGCTTTCCGACATGCTGAATGCCGATTTGGCCATCATGCACAAGGGTCGTCCTGAGCACAACAAGGCTGAGATCACGGCGCTTATCGGCGACGTTGCGGGCAAGGTCTGCATCTTAAACGATGACATGATCGATACAGGAGGCACGCTCGTTGCCGCCATCGATACGCTCATCAACAAGGGTGCCGACAGCGTGTATGTATGCGCAACGCATCCGGTGTTCTCGAGCGGTGCATGCGAGCGCCTTATCAACTCGAAGGCTACCGAGATCATCGTCACCGATACCATCCCGATCGACCCGCAGTACCTGACGAGCAAGATAAAGGTCGTTTCGGTCGCTCCGCTGTTCGCGCGCGCCATTCAAAATGTGTTCACGAACGAGTCGGTGGCCTCGCTGTTCGATCCCGATTTCGCGCTGTAGGGCGCACAGACGGTTGCGGGCGAGCGTGTTCACAAAAGAAGAAACTGTCGATTTCGTCATTGCGGACTGGGAAATCCAGGCTCCGAATATGCCGACACGCGCCATAATGCAGGTTTCAAAACCGTCGATACATTAGCCAAAGAGTTTGGCGTGAACTACTGGAAGCGCCAAGGCGAAGCTGTGGTCGGCAAGACAACATGGCACGGGAAGGCCATCGTGCTCGTCAAGCCGCAAAGTTACATGAACCTTTCAGGCGGACCTGTGAAAGGTGCGCTTAAATCATTCGGCGCAGGACCTGAGAAGCTCATCGTCATCCATGATGATCTCGATATCCCCGAAGGTAGTATTCGCGTGAAGTTCGGGGGTGGTCATGCAGGCCATAACGGTCTACGCTCCATATGCGACTCGCTTGGCACACGTGATTGGTTCCGCATTCGCGTGGGTATCGGACGCCCGCCTGGACGTATGGATTCGGCTGATTACGTGCTCTCGACACCGCGAAATGAAGCACTCGAAGAATTCGAGCATGCCATTGACCTTGCAGCTCAAGCGACGATTTCGCTCATTGAGAACGGGCTTGAGAAAACGCAGCAGGAGTTCAACGAACGATGAGCGCGCAAACGGGAGGCGCGCAAAAACCGAAGAGCACCAATCCTACAAGCGCAGAGCGCGTCACCGCGTTCGCAGTCATCGTCTTCACGATGATCACAATCGGTTGCGCAGCTGGCAATTTCTCGCAAACTGCCATGAATGCCATGCTGGGCGATGTGCGCATTGATTTCGGCGTGGATGTCGATACCTCGCAACTGCTTTCCACGGTGTACATGCTAGTCATGGGCATAACCGTGCCCGTGGTGACCTATGTGGCAAAGCGCTTCTCGCTGCGCACGGTGCTCAATATCGCCTGGGCGTTTCTGGCGCTCGGAGCATTCATCGATTTCATTACCTCAAACTTCTGGGTCTTCTTGTTCGGTCGCATCCTCCAAGCGATTTCGACAGGTATGGTCATGCCGGTAGGCATGGCTTTCGCCATGTTGAATTTCCCACCGAACCGTCAAGGAACGGCCATGGGTCTTTCGGGCATGGCAGTGGGATTCGCGCCTAACGTCGGGCCGCTCATAGGCGGTGCGTTCTCTGAAGGCATAGGCTGGAGATATTTCTTCATTGTCGTGGTCGTAATCGCCGCCGTGCTGTGCATCGTAACGTGCGTGTATTGCAAGAAAGAATCGAACAAAAAAGATGCGGGGCACCTTGATGGCATCTCGGTTGTGCTTTCCACTCTTGGTTTCGGTGGCATCCTCTTAGGATGCTCGAATGCTTCAAGTCATGAGTTGACGAGCCCTACGATTTGGGTATCTTTTGCCGTCGGCGTAGTCGCACTCGTTCTGTTCGTCGTGCGTCAGAAGCGCTCTAAGACACCGCTCATCAATCTCGCCATCTTCAAGTCATATCGTTTCAAGAACGGCTTCATCTTGCAGAATGCATTAACGGGATCGTTCATGGGCGTCCTGCTCATCCTGCCCATCTTCGTCACCAACCTTTGGGGAGGGACGGCTGTAGATTCTGGCCTTGTGTTCATTCCCACTGCTTTCGCTGCAGGAATCTTCAATCCTCTTGCGGGCATCCTTAGTGACAGAATCGGTCCGCGCAAGGTCATGCTGTTCGCAGGCATCTTTTTGCTCTTCGGTTCGTGCAGCATGGTGTTCATTGATGAGACGACTCCGCTGTGGTTGATCGCGACGCTCCAGGGAATCCGTGCTATGGGTATTTCATCGTGCATGAGCCCGATGTTCCAATGGACTTTGTCGGATACGCCGCGCGAGATCGTCATGGACGGCAGTTCGTTCAGCAATACCGTGCGTCAGTCGTTCGCTTCGATCATCGCTGCGATCCAAGTGTTCCTCATCGTGTTCTTCGGGGGGATGGAAGGCGTCGATCCGGCGTTCGGATATCACTTGGCATTTGGGCTTTCGGCGTTGCTATCGATTACGACGTTCCTTATCGTCGTCACCAAGGTGCGTACTGACTAGGGAATGTGAAAGGCGGCACAGCATGCGATTGATCTCGTGGAACGTAAACGGCATCCGTGCCGTGCTCAAGAAGGATTTCGAGGACATCTTCGCGACCTTCGATGCCGATGTGTTCGGCGTTCAGGAGGTGAAATGCCAGAAGGGACAAGTCAAGCTCGAGTTTCCCGGCTATCTGCAGTTTTGGTCATACGCGCGAAAACCGGGCTATGCGGGTACGGCCGTGTTCAGCAAGCGTGCACCGCTTTCGGTGCTGCACGGCATCGGCTTACCGTATCTTGATGCCGAGGGTCGAGTATGCGCATTGGAGTTCGATGACTTCTGGTTCGTGTGCGTATATACGCCGAATGCGCAGGATGGTTTAGCGCGCATCGATGTTCGCATGGAATGGGACGATGCGTTCCGCGCGTTCTGCAAAGGGCTCGAAGAAGGTGTCCTACCTGCAGGAGTGCCGATAGAACGACCTTGCTTGGGGGATGAATCGGGTGCTTCTGAGGATTCGGATGTCGAAGACGAAGCACTCGCTGATGTGCGCGCGTTTTTCCAAGCGGCTGATGGCTACGAGCTTTTCATTACACAGCCTGGCGAAACGTGCAATCCGAAGCCTGTTGCCATGTGCGGTGATTTCAATGTGGCTCATAACGAGATTGACCTGAAGAATCCTGGTCCGAACCGCGGCAACGCAGGTTTTTCGGATGAGGAGCGCGGAAAGTTCACCGAACTTGTGGAGGCGGGCTTCGTCGATACGTTCCGCACGCTGAACCCCGATGCGAAGGGGCGGTATTCGTGGTGGAGTTACCGTGGGCGTGCACGCCAGAACAACACAGGGTGGCGTATCGACTACTTCCTTGTAAGCGAGTCGCTGTTCGAGCGCGTGGATGATGCCGCTATTTATGCGGAGGTCATGGGTTCTGACCATTGTCCTGTAGGCCTCGAGCTGAAGTAGTCGGGGTTCTTACAACGTTTCGAGTGCCGTTCGGTTCTCGGATAGGCAGGCTGACTACGTAAACCTACACGCACAACGCGTCTACGTTCGCCTTGTCGGCAAGTGTTAGCAGTTGCGGTATCATGTTCGAGAACACACGAGCATGCGCGAAAAGCAAACTCCAGGAGGTTTTCATGAAGTGCGTCATCACCGTTTTGGGCAAGGATAGTACGGGTATTGTTGCAGCGATTGCAACGGCGCTTGCCGAATGCAGCGCGAATATCGACGACATCAGCCAAACGATTCTCGATGATCGGATTTTCTCGATGACCATGATGGTGACACTGAATCCTGAGGTTGCAGACTTCAATGCAGTTCAGACACGTCTTGAGCAAGTACAGGATGAAATCGGTCTGCAGGTTATCATCCAACGCGAAGACGTCTTTCAGTTCATGTACAAGATCTAGCGCGTAAGAACGCGGTTGTCCTTCACACAATAGAATGATCAGTGCGAGCATCTTGCCCGTAATCTTGTCGTTTTTCTTGCAGGAGAGAGAGAACGGGCGTAACTGTCTGAGGCTTTCATCACGTTATTTGCACAAAACAACAATATATTGTGTATTTTTCGAGACAGACCCACTTTTTGTGGTATAGTTCCTTCCCGTACGAAGAAAAAGGCGCACATGAACAGCCGCGCGAAACGGTACACGAAAATGACACACGAAACGCAGGAGGAATGCGATGCCAACAGCAGTTTTAGAGCGCGAAGCTCAACAGGTTTCAATCGATGCACAGCAGGATTGCCGTATGGTCGATGACGTGAAGGTCACCGTATCTTATGCGCATACAGACGATGCTCCCGTGACTGACCGAGAGATTCGTGCTTATATTCTGCGTGGCAATCAGCAGAATCCAAACACCATTGTCGAGGGCTTGGACCTTGCGGTTGATGGCGAGGACATCGACATCCACTATCAACTCGCTCCGATTCCGTTTGAGCGCATCCGCCGCATCACGGGCTATCTGGTGGGAACCATGGATCGCTGGAACAACGCAAAGGCTGCCGAAGAGCATGATCGCGTCAAACACGCGGTGATTCTCTAGAACAGTTCCCATTTTCGTACAAGTTATGTTAGCTGGCGGACGAAAGTTGGCCAGCTAACATGCGTTATGGGATACTTATCTTTGCGGCTTTTTTGTCGCACTCCAGTTAACGCTGACTCTTAAGAACACATGAAAGGTGACGTGAATACATGTCCGTAACGATCAGTCTGCTATTGGTCGTCTTTTTCCTTGCGATGAATGCGTTTTTCGTTGTTGCGGAATTCGCATGCGTGCGCGTGCGCAAATCGCAGCTCGAGCTCGCAGCCGAGGAGGGGAAACGCGGCGCAAAGAATGCGCTGATTATTGCGGAGAACGTGAACGCGTATCTCGGTGCCTGCCAGCTTGGCATTACATTGGCGTCTCTGGCGCTTGGTTGGTTGGGCGAACCGGCAATCAGCCAGCTCATCAGACCGTTGCTTGAACCGTTCGATATTTCTGCAACGGCCATTTCGGGTATCGCCATCGCCATCGGCTATATCATCATGACTGCTCTTCATGTGGTCATCGGCGAGCTTATTCCGAAATCGTTCGCCATCTTCTCTACCGCGAAATACGCGCTTAGGACCGCAACGCCGCTTCGATGGTTCTATCGCATCACGTATCCGATCATGTGGGTATTCAATTCATTGACGAATGGCGTTGTGAGATTGTTCGGCCATGATCCATCGCAAGTAAACGAGGCATATACCGAGGAGGAGCTGCAGCATTTGGCAGCAGAGAGTACCGAAAGCGGACTGATTGACTCCGAGCGCGGCGAATACGTGGACAACATCTTCGAGCTTCGCGAAAAGGATGTCGAGGACATCATGACACCGCGAACCGATATGGTGTGTCTTGACCTCGAAGATACGTGGGATGAAAACCTAGAACGTATCATGAAGTACAAATTCACGCGTTATCCGGTGTGCCGCGAGAGCAAGGACCGCATCTTGGGGTTCGTGCACGTGAAGGATCTCTACACCACGCAACTACCTGATCGCGATGTGAACAAACTCAACGTTAGGCCGATAGTCGCCGTACCCGAGGGTTTGAGCGTTGCAAAGCTTATCCAGACATTCCAGGAGAAGCGTACGAAGATCGCGGTGGTCATCGACGAGTTCGGCGGCACGGCTGGCATCGTCACGATGAGCGACATCATGGATGAGATCGTGGGCAGATCGGATGACGAGTATCGTCACGATTTCGAGGAAGAAGTCGAAACGCTGCAAGAAGGCGTGTATCGAATCGATGGTTCAGTTCCAATGGATGAGGTGGTGGAGCTCATCGGTTTCGAGCCGGACGAAGCGGACGAATATACAACGGCAGGTGGTTTGCTGCTAGGCTTGTTCGATCGTATACCTTCGGTAGGAGACGAAGTCTCGGTTGACGATGGCGAGCGTCGTGCAACATTCACGGTTCTTGAGATGGACCGTCTGCGCATCGAGGAGATTAAATGCACACTGAGCGATGTGCCAGTTGAGGAACAGGGTTAATTCGCCGGCAAAGCGTTTTTATCCTTGCATTTTGAAAAAGCACAGCGTACAATAGCGCATACCGCGCTGCGGGCGTGGTACCACACAATAGTGCGGGGTGGAGCAGTCTGGTAGCTCGTCGGGCTCATAACCCGCAGATGTTGACAACGGAATATCACCCAAATTGCGGGGTGGAGCAGTCTGGTAGCTCGTCGGGCTCATAACCCGAAGGTCGTCGGTTCGAATCCGGCCCCCGCGACCAAAATTACAGCCTTGACCTGCGAAAACGGTCAAGGCTTTTTCATTGCGGGGGAATTTTTCGACCG
>JAFRLO010000024.1 GCA_017431165.1 Eggerthellaceae bacterium | reverse complement strand
GGCACACAGCAGCTAAACGATAGATGAAATGCGCGAAGCAGCTGCGGAACTCGCCGCCTTCGGCGGCTCAAACAGTCCTCGCTCCCGCTTCGTGCATTTCTCCTATCAGCTGCAGAGAGCCCTCACGGGGCCTCTGCTTTTCGCTCGACTATTTACGAAAGATCCGAGCAGTATTCGCGCTTGAAGAGGCGCTTTGTACTGGTGGGGAAGAGATGGCGGTAAAGGGCCATGAAGTAGTTGTCCGTCATCGAAGAAATGTAGTCGGCGATGATGCGATTGGGATCCTCCGAAAGGTAAGCCTCACGCGACAGCGATTGGGATTTCGCGTCAAGCACGTTTACATGGTGCTTGAAGACAGGGGAGGATTCGTCGCCGGCAAGCAGCTGTGCAAGCAGTTCCTCGTACATCTCTTCGAACATCTCCTGCACGATGTTCTCGAACTCGGAGACCGTACCCTCGTTCGAATAGATCATCTGATAGTTCTGCTTCTTGGCCAAAACGATGTCATCGAATGCAGCGCGGCTCATCGCAATGTGATCCTTGCCGAAGCTGTTGGTGACGATATCAACAGTCATGTTGCTTATGATCTGCGAATTTACCGTGCCTATGTATTCAGAGTCGAAGGCGTCAAGGGAATCGATTACTCCGACGTCAAGGGCATCCTGGCGATCTTTTCCGATGTAGGCGATCATGTCGGCTACGCGCACAACGCATCCTTCAAGCGTCGAGGGACGCAGGAGCTTTATCTGGGATGCATCCTCCGTGCAGCGCATGACGGCTGCGTCGAGATCGTCGAAGGTCTTTATGGTGCCCAGCTCGAGCACCTGCTGGGCGAACTCACCGTTGTGGCACAGTGCACCATCCAGCGTTTGCAGGCTGATGTTGCGCCTGAAAAGATGGTCCATAACGCGTACGGAATGAATGTTGTGCCGGAATACATGCCCCGTGTGGCGTTCGTAATTCTCGGAGAGGTACCGTTCGCCGGCATGGCCGAACGGAGTGTGTCCTAGATCATGGCCAAGAGCAATCGCCTCGATCAGGTCGGTATTGAGGCCCAGCAAGCTGCCGATGCCGCGCGAAATGCGGCTGACGAGCTGAACATGCAAACCGCGTCGGCAGATGTCGTCGTTCTCGACGAACGAAAACACCTGGGTCTTATCAGCGTAGCGGTTGTACGCGGGGATGTTGATGATCTTCTCGATATCGCGCACGAATGCGGGGCGCGTTATTGTGGCCCGATCATGGTTCTTGCCGAGCCTTCGGACCACATCTGCGTCATCGAATGCGTAGGGGCTTCGTTTACCGCTTGCGCGTGCAGCGATGATCGCGCGTTCGATGTCCTTATCAAGTTTCAGATACGGTATCTTGGCTGCGCACATCGTGTCTACTCCTTACGTTCGCTACGCTATTGTATCGTAACCGAAGATTCGGAATCCTGGGCAACGATGGTACACCCCTATAACAGGGGTGTACCAAATGGTACAGGGCTGTAACAGGGGTGTACCAAATGGTACAGGGCTGTAACAAGGGTGTACCATTGCGGTTCGGTCATGTAGCAAGCGCGATTACCTCGCATTGAGCTATACTGATATGGACGTAGAACGGGGCGGGAGAACATAGACCAATGGCAATAAGCGAAGAGGACATTGCAAAGGTTCGCGAAGCGAGCGATATCGTTTCAATCTTCGCTGAGCGGGTGCCGCTCAAGCAGCGCGGTCGAGATTTCTGGTGTTGCTGCCCCTTCCACAACGAAAAGACTCCCTCTTGCAAGATAGATCCATCTACGCAGCTCTGGCATTGCTTCGGATGCGGCGAGGGCGGCGACGTTTTCAAGTTCATCATGAAATCAGACGACGTGTCTTTCCCGGATGCCGTGCGCGCCCTTGCGCAGCGTGCAAACATCGACATACATGAATCCGGCGGGTCAGGTGTGCCCAACAGCCGCAAAGCGCGATTGCGTGAAGTGTGCGAGGAGACAGCTTCGTTCTACCATATGCAGCTTATGCGCTCGAAATCATCCGATGCAGCGCAGGCTCGGTCTTACCTTTCGGGACGCGAACTGGGTGGATCGATTCCAAAAGAATGGAACCTCGGATTCGCGCCTGGACATGGCCAGCTAATACGGCATCTGCGCTCTAAAGGATTCAGCCAACAGGATATGGTTGATGCGAATGTTGCGATGGCAAACCCTTCGGGGCAGCTTCGCGACCGATTCTTCAATCGCATCATGTTCCCCATCTGCGATGTTCAAGGGGCTTGCATCGCCTTTGGCGGCCGCGTAATCGGCAAGGGGGAGCCGAAATACCTGAATTCGCAAGAGACCCCGATCTTCCATAAGTCGCAGGTCCTTTATGGGCTGAACAAGGCTAAGGACGCCATGGTTAGCACCGGGATCGCCATCATCGTGGAAGGTTATACAGATGTTATCGCGCTTCATGAGAGCGGCGTGCGCAATGCCGTGGCAACTCTCGGCACGGCACTGACGAAGCAACACATACGCCTGATAGGCCGTTATGCCCAGAAGCGCATCATCTATCTGTTCGACGGGGACGAGGCGGGACAGCGTGCAGCTGATCGTGCGCTTGAGTTTATCGATGAGAGCATGACACCTGAGGCTGGCTCACTTAGGACCGACTTGCAGGCTGTCACTTTGCCAGACAACCTCGATCCTGCTGATTTCGTTGCAAAACGTGGCGGAGAAGCGCTTCTCGCGCTTATCGAGGATGCGAAGCCGCTGGTTGCATACGGGTTGGAACGCCGTTTGGCACGCTTTGATACAACATCTGCGGAAGGCAGGGCCCAAGCGCTCTCAGAGGCTTTGAAAGTGCTTGCGCCGATCAAAGATTCGCTTCTCGCGAAAGACTACGCCGTACCGCTAGCGGGTCGCCTTCGCCTCCGCGAACAGGATGTGCTTGATGAACTTGCCCGTACACGTGCACCTCGAAAATACCGCGGGGATGACGAGCGTCTGCCAGTGACTCCGAACAACGGTCAGGCAAATCAGACATCTGCAGAGCCTGTTGCAATCT
>JAFRLO010000005.1 GCA_017431165.1 Eggerthellaceae bacterium | reverse complement strand
TAGACTATGATTTTAGTGATTTGATGCAGGACCTCGATCCCGTCCTTTTTGGGCATCATGATGTCCAGGATGATGCAGTCAAAGCTGTCCTTCCGTAAATGCTCGAGGGCCTCCTCTCCATCATAGGCGCTTATGACCTCGTGTCCCTCATGGCTGAGAATGGCACAGGTGGCCCGGTTCAGGTCTATGGTGTCCTCTGCCAGTAATAGCTTCATCTTGCCTCCTCCTTTTCCTGCATGCCGAGGATCAGGTCCCGGATTGTCTGCATGGATAGAGAAAGGAGATGGAGTATGTCATCAGGAAAAATAGCAGATAAGACGGTGTTGAAAAATCTTGGCTTCTGCGGTTTCGCGATCAACTCGAACACTTCGTGCGTGGATGTCAAGGACGGCAGGATTGTGCGAATCAGGCCACTGCACCTCGACGAGTCGTATACCAAGGAAGAGCTCAATTACTACTATCTCGAAAAAGATGGGCATGTATTCGAACCGGGATTCAAGACGCTGATTCCGCCGTTCTCGATTGCTTATAAGAACCGCGCTTACTCTGGTAACCGCGTTCCTTCGCCGCTCATCCGCGTGGATTGGGATCCGAAGGGCGAGCGCAACCCGCAGAACCGCGGTATCTCGAAATATCGCAAGATATCCTGGGATGAAGCGCTCGAGATCATATCCGATGAGATCAAGCGTATTCATGATGAATACGGAAATCATTCCATCTATTGCCAAGCCGAAGGACACGGCGAAGGTAAGGTCGCATCTGGTGCGCATGGCTGTCCACAAGAAATGCTTGCATATTGCGGTGGTTCAACCATTCAGGCACGCCAGCCTGACAGCTGGGACGGCTGGTATTGGGGTGCCAAGCATATGTGGGGCATGGAGCCCCTCGGGCAATGCACGTTCGCTAACGGTACTTTCCGTGATATCACGCAAAATGGAGATGCCGTATTGTTCTGGGGCTGCGATCCCGAGACAACCACGTGGGGCTGGAACGGTCAACAGCCTTCGCGCATGTGCTTCTGGTTCAACGAGATCGGTGTGAAATCGATTTATGTCTGCCCTGACGTCAATTACGGCGCTGCCTGCCATGCCGACAAGTGGATTCCCGTTCTTCCGAATACCGACGCTGCTTTGCAACTTGCTATCGCGTACGTGTGGCTAACCGAAGATACGTACGACAAGGAATATATTGCAACGCATGCCGTCGGCTTCGAATGGTTTGAGCAGTATGTATTGGGCGATCTTGATGGAGAACCCAAAACACCGAAATGGGCGGAAGGCAAATGCGGCGTTCCATCGTGGGAGATCAAAGCATTTGCGCGCTATTGGGCTAAGCACAACGTATCGACCGCGCATAGCAATGGCGGTGGTTTCATCCGCGGTGCATTCGCCCATGAGCCTGCACGCCTCGAAGTAGCTCTGCATGGTATGCAAGGTATCGGCGGTCCAGGCAAGCATCAGATCAAATTCATCGAATGGACAATGCTCGGCATGCTGTCGATGTCGCCGCTTCCGGAGCCTGTCTTCGTACCCTCGAACGAAGCGGCTTACCATGGATGGGACCTCGCCGGCGAGGAGCCGAACCGTCACATCATTAAGACGCTTATACCGCAGGCAATTCTCAATCCGCCAATCAGTTGGTATGGCCACGGTATCTGCACGTACCCACGCGAGGATCAGTTCTTCAAGTTCCAGTTCCCACGTGAGGGCGAAGAGCGCTTGCATATGATCTGGGCGGATGCGCCATGCTGGTCAACATGCTGGAACGGAGGCAACATCTACGAGGAGGCATTGCGCCACGAATCCATCGAATTCGTTCTCGTTCAGCATCCATGGATGGAAAACGACACGGTTTTCGCCGATATCATCCTGCCTGTGAAGACGGTTTTCGAATGCAGCGATATCACGACGGATAGCCTTGCTGGGCAGTTCCCGCTGTACTACGTGGAGGATGTTGCGATTGATCCAGTCGGTGAGGCACGTTCGGATGCTGAAATAGTGGCCGATATAGCGGGTGCCCTCGAGCGCTTCGGTGGGAAGTACGAGGGTCTGCGCAACAAATTCATGAGGGGTATGACCCACGAGGAGACGATTCGCAAGGCTTTCGATGAAAGCGGCATCCCCGAAGACTTCACGTGGGAAGACTTGATGGAGAAGAAGTTCTGGGCAGGTCCCGTCAATCCAGATTGGGAGAATACGCCTGCGGGCCTCATCGCTTTCCATGATGATCCCGAATCGAACAAGCTCCAAACGCCTTCAGGCAAAATCGAATACTATTCCTCGACGCTCGCGCGCTTCTTCCCAGATGATGATGTGCGCGGTCCGTATCCCAAGTGGATTGAGGAGACCGAAGAGCATAAGGAACGCATCTCAAGCGAGCGTGCGAAAGACTATCCGTTCCTGCTCGTCACCAACCATCCGCGCTGGCGTGTGCATGCTCAAATGGATGACGTCCCCTGGTTCCGCGAAATCGAAACCTGCAAGGTGAAGGGTCCCGATGGGTATATGTATGAGCCTATCTGGGTGAACCCCGTCGATGCCGAGAAACTAGGATTGGCAAATGGCGATATCGCGCGCTTGTTCAATGAGCGTGGCAGCGTCCTCGGCGGTGTTAGGGTGACCGAGCGCATCATGCCGGGTGCGCTGTATCAAGACCATGGTGCCCGCATCGACTCGATTGTCGCCGGTACTGGCGGCTTGGATCGCGGCGGAGCGAATAACCTCATCTGCCCGAATGCTACGACTTCCAAGAACGCCGCGGGAGAGGTGACGAACAGCTTCCTGGTCGGCATTGAGAAAGTCGATGTCAAAGCGCTCGCCGAGCAGTATCCCGAGCAATTCGGGCGCGCTTATGATGATGTCAACGGTTTGCTCGCCAAAGCCTACATCGAGGATTAGAGGGGGGAGTGAGATCATGGGAAAGGTATTTGTTTTCAACTACAACCGCTGCAATGGCTGCCGCGGTTGCCAAGTTGCCTGTAAAGACGAGCATTGCGATCAAGCTTGGCCACCTTACGCCGAAGCACAGCCAATTATCGGCCAATTCTGGATGAAGGTCCAAGATCGCGAACGCGGTAAGGTGCCCTGGGTCAAAGTGACTTATGAGCACACATGGTGCAACCATTGCGAGAAATGCGCCCTGATTGAGATTGCTCCAGACGCGGTCTATCGTCGCGATGACGGGCTCGTTATCATCGATCCCGAGAAGGCTAAGGGTATCGAAGGTCTTGTCGAGGCTTGCCCGTTCAATGCTGTTTACTGGAATGAGGGGTTAGGCTTGGCACAAAAGTGCACAGGTTGCGCTCACTTGCTTGATAACGGATGGGAAGTTCCTCGTTGCGTAGATGCCTGCGCTACGGAAGCACTGCGTTTCATGGATGCAGAAGAAGCGAAAGCCATCGGCGCAGAGCCTTCCGAACTTGGCAAGGCTATTGGTTCTAAGATTTGGTATCTGAACGTGCCGAAGCGCTTTGTCGTTGGTACACTTGTCGACCTTGCCGAAGACGAGGTTGTTATCGGCGCGAAAGTAGAGCTGCTTGCTGCAGACGGAACGCTCGTTGCAGAGCTTGAAACCGATGATTTCGGTGACTTCAAGTTCGACCAAGTTGATCCTGCCGTTTACACGATCCGTCTCATTTCGCCGAACAAGACGATCGAAGTTGATGCAGATTGCAGTTCAGAGGACCTCTATGTAGGTGTTATAGACGCTTCCGCATAAGACCTGCAAAGCTTTAGGCCTCGACGAAAGGAGCGCCCTCGGCAATCGCCGAGGGCGCTCCTTAGTTGATTAGCATCCTACAGGCTCTGAATATCACCTGAAGCGATGGCGCACGTTTGGTAGCTATGTGAAGATTATAAGTAAGCTTACTATTCTTCAATATTATCTTGACTTAATAAGGAACCTTACTATAATTCAAACTGGAAAAAGTAAGCATACTTATTAATTGAAAGGAAGCAATATGGCTATCAACAACGAAGAACTTATGGATAAGCTTGTTCGTACCGGAATGATCTTGCGTCATATCGATAACGGGGGTCCGTTCTGTAAGAAGCATGGTCATCATGGACATAAGGGTCCGCATGCCCACCATGGCGGGTCTGCTCGTCCTTGCGGGCCAGAGGGGCATCCTGAGTTTCCAGCCGAAGGCGCTCCCGAATCGCATGTGTGCCACGGACACGGTCACGGTCATGGACCTCGTAGGGGAGGTCATCGTCAAGGGCAGGCTCGTGTGCTGACTGCTGTTGCCATGAAAGAAGGTATTAACCAGAAGGAACTTGCATTTTTGCTTGGAATCCGTCCGCAAACCCTTGGCGCTATGCTTCAGAAGCTCGAGGAATTCGAGATGGTTGAGCGGAAAAAGTCTGAAACCGATGGACGTGCTATCGAGGTCTGGCTGACGGACGCTGGACGTACCCATGCCGCCGAGATCGCAGAACGTCATGCGCTTGCAGCAACCGATATCCTTGCAATCCTCTCCGAGGAAGAGAAGGAACAATTGGGTGGCATTCTCGATAAGATAGGTGCCGAACTTGAAAAGCATCGCCCGCGTCCTCATGGTCGCTGTTGCAAGCAATCGGAGGATGACATGGATAAGTCCGAATCATAGGGGATCGCTTTAAAATAAACGAATCTATTTCCAACCATGTATGCGGCAGTTCACTATTGCGAGCTGCCGCATTTTGCTATTCGGAATCGGATACCAAGCTAATTCTTCAGATAAATAATCATTGCATGTTTAATCGGCAATTTTTAGTTTCGTTTTGGGTAAAGAAGATTCCTGAGGAAGAGTTCAATTGACAGCTGTTCTTCGCCGAATAATATATTGTTCATTATATGTTTTGTTAGCAACAAAAATGAACATCATGTATTATTGCACATGCTGCGTTTTGGGTTCTAAGTGTTTTAACGCGGCATTTGCACTACCTAGCACTACCTAGCACTACCTACCTAGCACTGCCTAGCACTACCTAGCACTACCTAGCACTACCTAGCACTACCTACAATTTCATAGATTAATTAGCGAAACCTAAGGAAACACTATGTTGAAAAGGCGGAATTTTGAGGTATTGAAGCAATGCGTCCTTGCTTCTAAACCATTTGATTCACAGCGCGCGATCGCCAATGCGAGCGGTCTGTCACTTGGTACTGTGAACACTGCGATTAACGAGTTGCTTTTTGAAGGGTACATCGATGAATCATACGGTGTAACCGAAGCAGGCTATCAGGCGATTGAGCCGTATCGTATCAAGAATGCGATTATTCTTGCAGCGGGCTCCTCGACGCGATTCCTTCCTTTATCGATTGAAAAGCCGAAAGGCTTGCTTGTCGTTAAAGGAATGCCCCTTATCGAGCGGCAGATCCTTCAGCTTCGCGAGATTGGTGTCGAGGACATAACGATCGTCGTTGGCTACATGCGTGAGAAATTCTTCTATCTGCGTGAAAAATACGGGGTCGATTTCATCGAGAATCCCGAGTACCGGCAAAAGAACAATACTTCATCTTTAATGCTGGTCTTAGACAAGCTGCACAACACGTACGTGTGTGCCTCTGACCACTATTTCGCGGAGAACATCTTCGAAAAGTATTCTTATACGTCGAACTATACGACGAAGATGGTCAAGGGTCTTACGACCGAATTCGGGTATACAGCTAATGAACGTGGCAAATTCATCGAGTTTCGCATGTATTCGGAGGACGAGTATGGCCTGGTTGGACCATGCTGTTTTCTTGAGAAGGATGCAGCCATATTCAAGAAGCATCTGGTTAAGGAGTATCGGAAGGAATCGACGACCCAGATGCTCTGGGAAGAGGTTTTAGGTGGCTGCCTGAAGAAGATCAACATGTATCCCCGTCCTTATGGCGAGGGAGTGATCTACGAGTTCGATTCGCTTGACGAAGTCCGCGAGTTCGATGAAAGCTTCGATGACAACATCGATTCCGCAATCATCGCGGATATCTGCGAGCAACTCGAATGCGCACCTTCCGTTTTGTCGAAATTCGAACCGATGAAGATCGGTTTGACGAACGTGTCCTTCAAGTTCGAAGTACATGGTTGCCCATATATCTACCGATATCCCGGCGAGCAAACCGAGCTGTTCTTGAGTCGTGAGGCTGAAGCGCAGGCGGAAAAGCTCGCGGCGGAGCTCGGATTGGACGAGTCGATCGTCTCAGTAAATCCGAAAACCGGTTGCAAGCTCAGCAAATGCATCGAGAATTATGACTACATCGACCCGTATGACATCGAAGGCGATCAGAAAGTTGCTTTAGAGATGATCCATAAGCTTCATGATCTCAAAGCGACATGCGAATGGGAGATGGACTTCATTCCGAATTCCGAGTTCTACATTAGGCATCTCGAGAAAAACCATTACGACTTCTCCGCCTTCAGCGATATGCATAACGAGATGAAAGCGCTTGACGCTGCAGTAAAAGCCGAAGGGCATGAGAGGGTGCTTTGCCACAATGACGTATGGTTCTGGAACTTCCTTAAAGAGGATACTGGGAAGATCCACCTCATCGATTGGGAGTATGCGGGAATGAATTGGCCCGCAGCGGATATCGCAGACTATACAGTGAGCCTCGACTTTTCGGACGAACAGTACCTTGCACTCGCTAGCGCATATGAGGGGCATGAATTGTCTGATGCGGAAGTGCGTTTCTATTATGCCGTGCTCGCGCTTTGTCTCTGGTATTGGTACGTATGGGCGATTTACACGGAGTGGCATGGCACTGTCGTTGATGACATGAGCATGTGGTACCACAAGGCATGTCATTACCTCGCACTCAGCAAAGAACTCTACAACCTATCGTAATCCTGACCGTTTTGAAGTGTTCCAGCTTCGTTTGAAAGGAAGAACCTTATGGAAATTATAGGTACCATCATCGTCTACATCATGATGGCATGCATGATCGCAGGCGGCATCGCCTCGATGGTAAGGCCCAATAGTGGTCTGGGACAGCAATTCGTCGAGGGCATCTATGCTCTTGGCCCGATTTTCATTTCTGTTGCCGGCATCTTCGCTTCGATTCCCTATTTGTCGGCGTTTCTTGAGATGGTTTCTCTTCCTGCATTCCAGTTGGTTGGTGCTGATCCCGCTCTCGCTTCGACCACCATCATCGCGACCGATATGGGTGGATACCAGTCTGCCGATCTCCTTGCGGCAACGCGCGAAAGCTGGATCATGGCGATGTTCACTGGTTTCATGGCTGGAGCGACGATCGTCTATTCGGTTCCAATCGGTTTGCGCATGATCAAGCAGAAGGATCAGAAGTATTTCGCTCTGGGCATCATGTGCGGCTTCCTCTCTATTCCGATTGGCGTCTTCGTGGCCAGTGCTATATGCCTTATCTCCGAACCGATGATCCGTGAGTTCATTAGCGCAGATGCTGAGGCGACATACCAGCTCGCCATGCAGTGGCTTCCGATGTGCGCGAACCTCATTCCGCTCACGGTCATCTGCGTGCTCATCGCTATCGGATTGAAGCTTGTTCCCAATGCGATGATCAAAGGATTCACCGTTTTCGGTAAGTTCATCGACTATGCCGCTCGTACCGTACTGATCATAAGCATCGTCGAGCAGTTTACAGGTTTGCCATCGTTGATTTGGACGGGCTGGGGTTTCGAGCCGTTGATTGCGTATGATGCCGAGCACCTTTCGCAATGCGTTGAGGTCATAGGTTGCGTTGCGATGATGCTTGCGGGTGCATTCCCGATGGTTTATCTCATCAGGACCTATCTGGCTAAGCCTTTAGGCGCGATTGGAAGATTGTTCCATCTAAGCGATCTTGCCATCGCCGGTATCCTTGCAACTGCGGCAAATGCCTTGGCCCTTTTCCCGATGATGAAGGACATGCGTGCTGAAGATAAAGTGAAAACGGCTGCATTCGCCGTGTGCGGCTCATTCATTATCGGTGATCACCTTTCGTTCTGCGCGACGTATCAGCCCACGCTTATCGCTCCGCTCTTTATTGGTAAGCTTGTCGCTGCAGTGCTTGCCGTTGTGTTCACATATTGGCTCGCTCTCAAGAAGGCACGCCAGCTCGAGGAAGAGGAGGCTTTGGCGGAGGGCCAGAGTGAGGAAAGTGCCGACGTGCTTGAGGAGCTGATGGAAGGCTAGACACTTCTTTTGACAGCAACATCGAGAGAGTAAAGCGCAATGCGATTATACGCATTGCGCTTTCTTTTCGTCATCAGTGTGCCTTTCAGCGCTTAACCGTTTCGCTTTCGCCTACGATGGGCAAATCATGTCCAAGTTCTGCGACAATTGAAGCGTAGATGGGCAAAGAAAGAAGGGTTGTACGTGGCAGCAGCGGTAAAAGACTTCTTGAAGCGTAAAGACATCGAAATCAGCTTTCAGCGATATGCGATCGATGCTTTATCAGCTATGGCGCAAGGTTTGTTCGCCTCGCTTTTGATTGGCACCATCTTCAACACGATCGGCAACTTGTCCGGTGTCACGGTATTCAACGATATCGGCGCGTTCGCGACAGCGGTCGCGGGTCCTGCGATGGCGGTCGCGATCGGATATGCTTTGAAGGCATCCCCGCTCGTTTTATACTCTCTTGCCGTCGTCGGCTATGCGGCTAATTCCGCAGGAGGCGCGGGTGGTCCGCTCGCCGTGCTAGTTATAGCCATTATCGCCGCAGAACTCGGAATGGTGGTTTCAAAGGAGACTAAGGTTGACATCTTGGTGACCCCTGCTGTCACCGTTGGCTTAGGTTGCGCGCTTGCTCTTCTTATCGGGCCGGGCATCGGAGCCATCGCGACCGCAATCGGTAACTTCATCATGTGGGCAACCGAACTCCAACCCTTCTTCATGGGCATCCTCGTTGCAGTGGTCGTCGGCATGGCGTTGACGCTTCCGATCTCTTCAGCTGCTATTTGTGCTGCCCTTGGCCTGACAGGTCTTGCGGGTGGTGCCGCGCTCGCGGGCTGTTGCGCGCAAATGGTCGGTTTTGCCGTTATTAGCTTCATCGATAACGGATGGGGAGGCATCGTATCTCAGGGCATCGGAACCTCGATGCTCCAGATGGGCAATATCATGCGTAAACCTTTGATTTGGGTCCCGCCGACCGTGGCAGCTGCAGTATGCGGACCGATTGCAACATGCGTTTTCGCCATGCAGCAAAACGGGCCTGCCATCGCGTCCGGCATGGGCACCTGCGGATTCGTCGGTCCTATCGGGCTGTACAGCGGGTGGATCGCAGATGGAATCACGCCAGGCGCCTTCGAATGGCTCGGTATGCTTCTCGTATGCTTCGTTCTTCCTGCAGTCATCAGCTGGATCGTTGCCTTCGCGATGCGCAAGGCGGGTCTCATCCAGCAAGGCGATATGAAGCTCGATTAATCATCTTCATCTATTAAGATCTAACTATAATGCACAAGTTTCGTCACATCGACGTGCGATGTTCCATCATGGTATAGTGAACATGCTTAAGTATCGTGAAAGGGGAGCGTGATGGCAGGCAAGCATGCGAAGAAGAGGCGTTGGCCAATCGTATTGGGCGTCATCGTGGTCGTGCTTTTCGCGGCTACCGTTTTTTTGAAGATGCCCGGTGAACCGGCAACGCAGAAGCTCCAACCGTTCTTTGAGCAGCCGATTGCGCATCGCGGTTATTTCGATAACGACTCAGACGCGCCCGAGAACACGCTCGCCGCTTTCCAACGCGCAATCGACCATGGCTATGCTATTGAAATCGACACGCAAGTTACAGCTGATGGTACCGCTGTCGTCCTGCATGATAAGAGTCTTCTTCGTACGAGCGGCGTTGATAAGAATGTCGAGGAGATGACCGATGCCGAGCTGGCCCAGTGTCGCGTTTTCGGGACTGACGAGCATATTCCAACGCTGCGCGAGGTGCTCGACCTGATTGCTGGCAAGGTACCGCTGCTTGTGGAAATCAAGGGCGAAGCCGGAGATGATGTGGCTACGATTTCTGCCAAGACCGCTGAAGAACTCGACTCCTATCAAGGCGTCTATGTCGTGCAATCGTTTAATCCATTTGCGCTCCAGTGGTGGATGAAGAATCGTCCCGAAGTGCCGCGCGGCATCCTCTCTAAGGATTTCATCGCTGATGGCGAAGGGCAATCGATCATCAACCGTATAGCGCTGTCCGGCATGTTCACTAATGTGCTTTGCCGTCCGAATTTCCTTTCCTATGAACTTAAGTCCTCGGGTCAGCTGACATTCGCCGCCATGAAGAAGCTTTCGAATCTGGATTGCTTCGCCTGGACGCTCAAGAGCCAGACGGAGCTCGATGAAGCACGTGCCCAAGGGTTTAAGGGATTCATCTTCGATAGCTTCGAAGCGCATCTGTAATCAAGTCGAAGCTACTTCGATTCGAACGGGACGGTTTGCACATTGGCGGTTTTCCTAACGGGGGATACCCACAACGTCATCGATATCGATAAGGTCGTTCGTTTCGACGATCATGGGCTAACGCGGGATGACTACCTCATCATCCTAGGTGATTTCGGATTCATCTGGACACCTCCTTGTACGCTGGAATCCGCGGGCGAGGATGCGTATCTCGCATGGCAGGAAGACGAGCGATGGCTCGATTGGTTCGAAGCGCGGCCTTACACGACCCTTTGGATCGATGGCAATCATGAGAACTTCGACCTCATTGAGCAATACCCGATAGATACGTGGCACGGAGGGCGTGTGCAGCGAATCCGCGAGCACGTCATGCATCTCATGCGCGGGGAAACCTTTGATATTGATGGCTCTATCTTCTTCGCTATGGGCGGTGCGCATTCGATTGACAAGGCAAAACGCACTGAAGGGGAATCGTGGTGGTCTCAGGAGGTACCTAGTCCCGAAGAGCGCGATTATGCCGAAAAGCAACTTGAAGCCTGCAACTGGCATGTTGATTACGTGCTTACGCACGATGCTCCGTCAACGGCATTGCGCGAGATCGACCCGGATTGGCCTTTCATCCTTAAGCCTGACGACAATACGGATTGGCTTCAAAGCCTTGCAGACCGTCTTTCGTTTAAGCGGTGGTTCCATGGTCATTGTCATGTCGACCGTTGGTGGGATACAAGATTCACCGGTCTCTATAACGAAATCTTCGATTTAAACGATACTGGAAGGACGCCATACGGCTCAAGCACCGATCCATTCGAAGTCGATTAGATCTATATCCACAATCCATTTCATTTGTGAATACACCCGAATACGCCTATGTTGTGCCGTGTCCGTGGCGATGTTCACAATTTATTGACTTTCAAAATTTCTGAACATACAATCGCTCAATAGTGCATTGATGGATGCTTTCTATTGAACAGGATTTCTATGAATTACAACGAGTTTTGCGTGCTTAACACTCTGTATAAGAACCCCGGCCGCACGCAACGGGAGATTGCAAGTGCAAACAGCGTTTCTATCGGTACTGTCAACAACACCATTAAGTCTTTAACTGCCCAAGGCCTTCTTGACGCCTCGGGGGCTGTGAGCGTGGAAGGCTTCGCGGCTTTGGAGCCGTATAAGGTTAAGAATGCTGTCATTATGGCTGCGGGCATTTCATCCCGCTTCGCGCCGATTTCCTATGAGCGCCCAAAGGGCGTTCTCACCGTTCGCGGAGAGGTTCTCATCGAGCGGCAGATCGAACAGCTTAAGGATGCTGGAATCGATGACATCACCGTTGTCATCGGCTATAAGAAGGAGGAGTTCTTCTATCTTGAAGACGCCTTCGGCGTCAAGCTTGTCACCAACGATGAGTATGCTACGAGGAATAACAACTCTACCATCAAGAGAGTTGAGGGCATTTTGGGTAACACCTACATTTGCTCGTCAGACGACTACTTCAGCATCAATCCTTTCGAGAAGTATGTTTACGACTCATATTATGCCTCCGAATATCGTAATGGACCGACCGATGAGTATTGTCTAACCACCAAAGGCAAAGGTGGTATGATCGTTGATGTGAAGGTCGGGGGCGCGGATTCATGGGTCATGCTCGGGCATGCTTATTGGGATGAATCCTACGCGAAGAAATTCGTTGAAATCCTTGAACGCGAATACGACAATCCAGAAACAGCAGGCAAGCTCTGGGAAGACATCTATGCCGAACATATTCCCGAGCTCCCGATGCGCATCAGGAAATACCCGTCGGACGCGATTTGGGAATTCGACTCGCTCGATGAGCTTCGCGGATTCGATCCCCATTTCATCGAGAACGTTGATTCGGGGATTTTGGACAACATCTGCTCGGTATTGGAATGCGAGCGCGATGACGTGAAGAAGTTCGAGCCAATCAAACAAGGTCTCACGAATCTTTCCGTTCGTTTTGAAGCCAAGGGCATTCCGTATGTGTATCGCCATCCTGGAACAGGTACCGATGCGATCATCAGCAGGGAAAGCGAAGCGTACTCGCAGGGCGTCGCGCGCGATCTCGGCATCGACCGCACGTTCGTTTTCGAGGATCCGAAGACGGGATGGAAGATCTCCCGCTTCATCGAGGGCTGCATTGAATTCGATTACCACAACGTGGAGCACGTTAGGACAGCTATGGCTATCGGCAGAAAGCTGCATCAATCGGGCGCCAAGTCGAGTTTCACGTTCGATGTGTATCAGAATGCCCTTGAGATCGTCGAACTTCTTGGGAAGGTATCCTTCGCCGACTTCGATGAGCTTGCTGAGCGTGCGGAATTCTTAAACAAATGCGTGAAATCGGATGATGTTCCGTTCGTGCTGTGCCATAACGATTTCTACGCACCCAATTTCCTCGTTCATCCCGAGGGTATGGACCTCATCGACTGGGAATACTCCGCAATGTCGGATTATGCGAGCGATTTGGGAACGTTCATCTGCTGCTCGGATTATGGCATCCCTGAGGCAGAAGATGCTATACGAGAATACTTCCAGCGCGACCCCGATCCTTCGGAGATTCGCCATTGTATGGCGTATGTAGGTTTGTCAGCGTATTATTGGTTCGTTTGGGCCCTGTATAAGGATCGGACCGGTGACCCGGTGGGCGAGTGGCTCTATCTGTGGTATCGCATGGCAAAAACCTTCGGCATTCATGCGCAAGCGCTCTACCAAGCGTGAGATTAGTTCAATCCTAATGCGAGCCGGATACGGTTCTCGCGATTGAGCGAGGATGCTTCTGCATCGTAGTCAAGCACGGTAATGTGCAGCTCTGGGAACTTCTTAGCAAGGCCATGAAGCGCTCCGCGTGCATGCACGTGTCCTTTCAGGCAGCCGAAGCTTTGCAAATAGATAACCTTGCGCACTCCAAGTTCTACGAAGCGTGCCAATTCATCTTCATAGCGCACATCATCGGTGAAAAGGCTTTCAGGGCGCGGATAGACGAGCGTATATCCTAAGCTTTTGATGAGTTTTGCGATATGGTCGTTCAGGAAGGGCTCGAAGCATAGCGGCGCAGTACCGATGATGCCCACTTTGGTGGTATTTTCGTTTTCTTGTTCTTCGCCTTTCTCAGCATGTTCTGCGCTCATTATTTCCAAGATGCCTGGCCATTCATCAACCCACTCTAGTTCAGGGCATGTTCCGATTGCACGTTTAACTATGCCTGCGAGGCCTTCGAGCACGCACTTCTGGCAAATTGCGGGCACAACGAGACGGTCAAGCTCTTTACCGTTTTCCATCGCCGTGGAAACCAAACGAATCGTTCGCCCTGCAAGTACGGCAACCGCGTAACATAAATCGCTCGTGAACATTCGCGACACTTCCAAATCGCCCTGCTCGAAGCATGCGAATGCCCTAACGCTTCCAGCGCGGGCCTCGTCGACGAACGTGGTGTCAATATGCAGCTTGTTCATCGGAGCATCCCTGATTTCAGTTTATCGATGAAGGAGCGAGGCATGGGCGGTATCGTTTTACCTGCTGGCTCAAGTGTGGTTTCTGGCGCTTTGTCGGCAAGAACAGGTGGCGCGAATTTCTTCGCCGCCTCTTCAATCGCCGCATGCGCCTCCTTAGGCATATAGGGGGTACCCCATACACGCTGGGCAGCTGGTGCAGCAGAGCCTAAAGAATTGTGAGCTATGAAATTATTCCTATTGGGATAGTTGAGCGGAGCGGGCGTGGTTTTGGTGCTCGGCTTGTTATCCTCCTTATTTGAATCTGGGGCAACTGGCGCGACATCGTCCCGCTTGATGAACTCATGCTTCGTGAATTCAGTGCGTGGTTTCTCGAACATGTGCGTTCCGATGTCTTCGGAGATATCGATTGGCGTGTTCGATTCCGACAAAAAGATGGTTTCCGCTAAAGTACGCAGGCGGATGCGGATATGCGCCATATCTGCGATTTCGTCGATCTTAAGACCGGTGAAGAATTGCCCGGTTTCGTTTAAGACCTGCTGAACTTCGGGAAGAGAGAGGGCGTCATACGTACAACCGAACGACTCCAAGCATATCATGTGCAGGTTTGGACGATTCTGGATGAACTTGGCTGCACGTAGTGCAGGTTTGGCAGCATGATAATCGGGTTTGCTGTCGAGCTCGGGCAAGTTCATTTCGAGCGGTGATACCACAGAGAAGCCGAGGCCTTGCAACATATCATCGATTTCATGCAAAAGCACCGGATCGATGTGATAGGGACGCCCCACGAGAATGGCGCCATGGTTGCCAGGCTGCTTTGACCACGTCAAAGCTCTGTCATTGCCTTTCTTAACCATGGCGTGGAAGCTGCGTTGCTCTTCCCAGGCCGTCTCGAGTGCGGCTTGGAAAGCCTCGTGTGAAAGAGGAGCTTCCTCGCTGAAGAGGGGAGCCAAACAATTAAAGATGCTTTCGCGATCCTCGGGAGACTGTTCGGCTTCGAGCATGGTCATCTTCGAAAGCACCGGAGTGATGAAGCCTGGTTGCTCTATATCGAAAGCGCTGATGCCGTCGCAAAGCGCGTCAACGTATTCGCAGCGTACAGGACAACGGCGCCCGCGGACATATTTGGGCATCAGGATGTGCGTGGCACCTGCTTCCAACAATGCGAATAGTCTGCTGTGCGAGAGTTTGGCGGGGAAGCAAACGCTTTCAGAGGGAATCGTCTCGAGTCCTGTGCGGTTGCGCGTTGCCGCATCTTCAGGCGAGGAGTGAACGACTATCACATCAAGCCCCAACTCGGTGAGCAGCGTATGCCAGAATGGGAGTTGATCGGTAGTATTTAGGGTATTCATGATGCCGATGCGTATGGCAGATCCGGTATCGGACTGCTCACTGCGCAGAACCGATTCATAACGTTTCAGGAGTTTCTGCTTCAGCGCGATGGCGTTAGGGGGCATTTCTTTTTTTTCGGTATCGTTTTTCTTTATTTCGAAGTATTGGTAGGCACACTCGCAGCGATTGCCGCTCACATAAGAGCGTCCGTTACCGAAATCGATTACCGTGACTGCGCAGGAGTTCTGGCATCCTGGGCATGTTGACGACGTGCGTTTCGGCTTTATCCGATCGATCTCCTGGGCTGAAAGCAATTGGGAAGCACTGTGGTTCGCATTATGGTCTTTGCCCGATGCAACCTCCATGCTTTTTGCGCGTGTGCGCGCAACGAGAGCAGCTCCCAGTGCGCCCATGAGATGCGCGCATCCGGGGCGGATAACCTCTTTTCCTGAAATCAGTTCGAAAGCGCGCAGCACAGCATCGCTCATGAAGGTACCGCCTTGGATGACGATATGATCTCCCATGCTGTCGATATTGCTCATGCCGATGATACGGAACAATGCATTCTGCACGACCGAGTAGGCGATGCCTGCAGCGATGTCGCCCATGGATGCGCCGATTTTCTGTGCGTGGCGCACGCGCGAGGTCATGAAAACGGTGCATTTGGTACCCAAGTCGATCGGCGCGGTCGCCTTGAGCGCGACTTCGCTGAATTTGCTTGGGGTGGAGCGCAGCGAATATGCTGTTCCCTCGATGAAGGAGCCGCATCCTGACGAACATGCCTCGTTGAGCACGGTTTCCTGCACCATGCCGTTCTTGATCCAAATGGCCTTCATGTCTTGTCCGCCGATATCGAGGACGAAGCTCGCCTTTGGGTCGAAATGCAATGCCGCGTTCGTATGCGCGACCGTTTCGACGACTCCTGAGTCGAAGCCGAGCGCCGCGCGGAGAAGGTCCTCGCCATAGCCCGTGACCGTAGCGTGCTCGATGGTGTAGAACTGCTCGCCGGAATAGCTGTGCGGCAGGTTCCTATACATCGTCTTGAGCATCTTGCGCGATGTTTCCAGTACATCGCCTTCTGTTGGCTCGTTATCCGAATAGATAAGCCTGCCGTCTTCGCTCACGCATGCGAGCTTGATAGCCGTGGAACCTGCATCCATGCCAACGTAGAGGGAACCCTCATACGAAGTAACATGCGAAGTGGATACAGCGGTCTGGGCATGACGGGTCTTGAATTCTTCAAGTTCCGCCTGCGAGGTGAAGAGCGGACGCAGTCTCGGCAAATCGTCTTCTGGTTGGTTCTGCTCGAGCAGACGAGCTTCCAAATCCGACAGACGCACGAGGGGAGCATCGGCTTGTTCTCCGCCATAGAGCGCTGCGCCTTGCGCCGTAAACAGATGCGCATCTTTGGGTTTAATACCCATATTGCGCTCTAGTTTGAGCGCCATGTTGAAACGCCTGACGAGGTCAGGGATGAATTCGCATGGTCCGCCAAGATATACGACCTTGCCGCGGATGGGGCGCCCGCAGGCAAGCCCACCCAAGGTTTGGCGGACGACGGCTTCGAGTGCGCTTGCTGCGATATCTGCTTTGTTGGCGCCTGCATTGAGTAGCGGGCGAACATCGGTCTGCGCGAAAACGGCGCATCGGCTAGCGATGGGGTAAATGTGCGAAGCGCCCATGCTGAGCTGACTGAATTCCTTCGTATGGATGCCGAGCATGAAGGCTATGGTATCGATGAAGCCACCGGTTCCACCTGCGCATGTGGCGTTCATACGCTGCTCGAGGCCTCCCGAAAGGTAGATGATCTTCGCATCCTCGCCGCCAAGCTCTATGACGGCGTCAGCATCGGGAATAATCGTCTGGACCGCTTTCGTAGTGGCGATGACCTCCTGGACAAATGGGAGATCGAGCCATTGCGCGACCTCGATGCCCGCTGATCCGGTAATCGCGATTGTGCAATCGATGTCGCCGAAGCGCCAGCATACGTCATGGATGGTCTGTGCGAGACGGGTGGCGATGTCGAAACGATGACGGAGATAGATGCTGAACGCAAGGGAATCGTCATCGTTTAAAACGACGACCTTGAGGGTCTTCGACCCAGCATCTATGCCAACGCGGTAAGCCACTCAAACCTTTCTCTTTTATGTCAAATGGACGTTTCCCGTAAAAAAATATTAACATGTTTGCCCGACTGAAATCAGTGGGTTCGATTTCCCAACCCCGATCATGCAACCCTTGTCCGGATGCATGCATGGCCTTGCGCTTCTACGGAAGGCACTCGGCTTTGCCGTGCAGGCGAAAAGCATGTGGTAACCGGCACGGAGCTTGCTGCCGAGTATTCGCTTGCACGATTTACACCTCCATGACAGATGCCCTGAAACGTGCCATCGACACCTCATCGCCCTCTTTGATGATGTCATCCAGCCTTTCGAGAACGTGTTCCTTCTGATCGGGAAGCTTTACGGTGAACCTGTAGGGCATCGTAGAATGATCGTTTGAGAATAGCGTGTGCACGTTAAGATGCTCGATGAAGGTGCGGAGTTCCTCGTAACGCTCGATTTCCCCCGCCTCTTCGAACAGGCCGCTTTGCACGTCTTTCAAAAGCCGCGGCACCATTTGTGTGTAATGATCGTATACTAACGTGAGCGAGGTGCCTGTAACGATGCCCGGCTCGATCGCATTGACGAAATCGGCGCTCTTGATGGCGTGGCTATCACCGTAGTTATGCCCGCCCAAGCCGAACATAAGGCCGCACACCCAGGGCATGCCAGACTCTTTGAGCTTGTAGCCCGCTTCGTACAATTCGGCTGCATCATAGCCCTTGTTCATAAATTCCAGCAGCGTATCATCAGCGGTTTCAACGCCGAAATAGAAGTGCTCGAAACCCGTTTCGTGCAATTTGCGAACCTGTTCAACTGACTTGTCTCGCAAGTCGCTCATTCGGCCATAGCCGCCGATGCTTTCGAGGTGCGGCAGGTGCGCGTACATCATCTCCGCAAGCTCCATGAGCTCGTCGTACGACAGGTGGAACGCATTCGATCCCTGCAAAAACACCCTGGTAATCGGCGTTTTCTTATCGCACATGGCCAAATAGTCGAGATAGTATTCGACGTCTTCGAGCGGGGCTTTGCTGTAGGGCACGTTCTTATAGAAAGTGCAGAATCGGCATCCGTTATGCGAGCAACCGCGTGTCACTTCGAGGAACTGCGTGTGGTCGTTCCATTCGTAGGAAGGGGAGTTCACTGGGCTTGCAAAGCGTGGCCCGTGCGTGCGCCTTTGGTGAGTTGCGGGTACGCCAGGGGGATCGATGAATGTCATGGCCAATCTCCTTTCAGCATATGCTGCGGCGTCTTGATCGAATGCGTCGCAGGGGAAGAGGTCGATTTCGATCTATAAGGTTGGAAAGGAATACCTCTTCCGTATTAAGCATACTGTTCGGGATTCCTATGCAGAATGGCATAATCTGTTATAATGCTATAACTAAAAGTTAAAATAAATTGCGAGGAAACTAACTGTGTACGATAAACGACTCGATACTCTGCTTGCCGTTGCTGAATATGGTAGTTTTAACAAAGCCGCAAAAGAGATCGGTTACTCCACACCAGCGCTCATCAAGCAGGTCAATGCCTTCGAAGCCGAAATAGGCATTTCTATTTTCGATCGCTCCAATAAGGGTATATGCCTCACGTCGAACGGTGAATGCTTCCTCGAAGACGCCAAGGATATCATTGCGCAGTGCAATATGGCTGTCGACGAAGCAAAGCGCCGCGAGAAGCGCGAAAGCAAGCTGATCCGCCTCGGTATCGGAGGAGCACGAGCGGGGCAGCGCGTGCTCGAGCGATGTCACAGAGTATTCTTGCAGCGTACCGACATGAACATCCAGCTGATTCCCATTGTTGATACCTATGAGGACTTTCTTCACGCCATCAAAAGCATCGGGACGGATATCGATATCGTCAGCTCGATCTACATGGGTGAGGAAGCCGAGCGTCTCTGCTCTTGCACGATTATCGGCAACCCGAACCTGTGCCTGTCAGTGCCATACAGCGACGAGCTCGCCGACCGCGACATCGTCGATGTCTCTGAGCTCAGTGGAAGGCGAATCCGCATCCGCAGGCCGGGTAATCCCTATATCGATTCCGCACGCGAAGAGATCGCGGAATCTGCAATCGGTGTCGAATTCGTGGAGTTCGAACACTACAGCATCGGTATCTTCAACGAGTGCGCGTTGCGCGGCGACATCCTGCTCAGCAAGGAGATTTGGCGCGATGTGCACCCATCCATGAAAACCGTCGACGTCCGATGGAACAAGACCGTCCCTTATTGCCTGTATTACGCGAAGGAGCCGACAGAGGATGTCCGCTCGTTCGTCGAGGCGATTCGATCAATTCCCGAAGAGAGCCGCATCTTCTAACACATTGAGGAATCGTGCGACTCAGCAAGCACGATGGCAGTTAGCATCCGGTCGTGCGGGATGTGGTCGCGCCGATACGAGGAGAAATGCGCGCCATGGCAGGTGCATTCGAACGGCATGGTGATGTTCTCTTCTCTCACACCGCAATCTTGAAGGGTCATGCGCACGGCGCTCGGCACGTCGAGCAGGTATTTGCCATCTCCGTGCGGCATGAAGATCTCTTCGATGCGCTCTGGCGCGAAGAAGATTTCGAAATCCCCAACAAGTTCCGGTCCGACTTCGTAGCAATCCTTGCAGATGCACGGTCCGAGGACGGCGATGATGTCGCGCGGGTTCGCCCCGAAATAGCTAGTCATGAGTGAGATGGCGCGCTTGCTGATCAGTGCGGCTGTGCCACGCCACCCACTGTGGATCATGCCGATGGACCTCGTGACTGGGTCGAGCAAAAAGACGGGGACGCAGTCGGCCTCCGTCGTGCACAACGTAAGCCCTGGCGTGTTTGTGATCAGGCCGTCGATGCCATCTCCCAGCCTGAAATCGAAGCTTGCCGACTCGAAGGCGCGCGGGGCTTCAATGTGTTGATAGTAGATGCCCCGGCCCCCGTCATCGATGGTTGCGACCCTGATATTCGCCGTGTGCTTCTGGTTGACGCGCACCATATGATGGGCATCGCGGACGCCTATCGCTTCGGCAAGAGCTTCGAAGTTTTCGGTTGCGCCTTCCTCGCCGTATGACCATGGTCCTTCACCGAGCGCGGTACATGCGGTGCGCACGAGTCCCGTTGCATCAAGACTCTCGATAGGAAGGATTCTCATCTATCCGCCTTTCTAAGCAACAAAGTAAAACAGGCCAGACGAAAAATGAGTCTGACCTGAGCAAATTCATGGTGGTCGCTACTGGATTTGAACCAGTGACCCCCGCCGTGTGAAGGCGATGCTCTCCCGCTGAGCCAAGCGACCGAAGGTGCACTTTCACGTGCGCATACGAATCTTAGACGATTTTGTCTTCATACGCAAGACGAAGCGCATTTCGTGCATCTTGTGATATATTGTCTTGGTGCAAAAAATGCTAACGTAAGAACCCATCTTTCGAAAGGAGATCCTCACATGGGTATCCCGTTTGACGAAAAAGAGCTGGAAGTCGTTTCAATCGAGCCGAAGAGCCGCAAGACTCCTGTCGATTATGCGCACTTCAATTATCCAGTCACACAGCGCGAGGCCGTCATTGCCACGTATCAGAAGCATCCGATCTGGCTTGTTTCGAGCAAAGATACCATGATGTTCAACCCACGCGTTATCCCTGAGAACATCGCACGTGGCATGGTCGTCGACGGTGAGCCGTTCAACGCTGTTGAAGAAGCCGGTGGCCCCGACATCTTTGGTGTCGAGTGGATCTATGAGCCCGAAGCGCATGGTTCCATGGTCATTCCGGGAACGCAGTTATTCGACGATGTCAACGATTGGAAGGATGTCCTTACCTTCCCGGATGTCGATTCTTGGGATTGGGCTGGTTCCGCAGAGAAGAATAAGGAGTTCCTCAATAACGATAAGTTCGTCCAGCCGTGGCTCTTCACCGGTTGGTTCGAGCGTCTGATTTCTTTCATGGGCTTCGAGGATGCCGCTTTCGCGCTGCTCGACGAGGACCAGGAAGACGCCGTCGCCGAGCTGATGATGGCTCTTTCTGATCTCTACATCGATATCGTCGATCACTTCGTGAAATACTACGACCACATCGATGGCTTTTATGTCCATGATGACTGGGGTTCTCAGGCGAGCGCCCTGTTCAATGCCGATGTCGCCGAGCGTTTGATTGTTCCTGCAATGCGCAAGTTCACCGATCATGTGCATGAACTCGGGCTTTTTGCTGAGCTTCACTCCTGCGGTAAATCGGGCCAGGTGCAAACCCCGAACATCATCGCTGCTGGTTGGGATAGCTGGACCCCGCAGCGCATGAACGGCAATGAAGAGCTTTGGGAGCTCTATGGCGATAAGATCATCCTGCCGCCGTCTCTTGACCTCGTTACTGAAGAGTGGTCCGAAGAGGATCAGATTGCAGCTGCGAAGAGATATGTCGATCGCTTCTGCAACACGCCGGGCAAGGTTCCTTACATCAGCATGTATGATGTTGCGTGCCAGCAGCCCGCATATCGCAAGGCGCTTTATGCTGAATCGCGCAAGGCGTTTGCCAAGTGGCCCGACTAATCAGCTAAGCTGCATCTAGTCGCATTTGACGGATCTAAGCCCTTCGCCGTTCAGGCAGCGGAGGGCTTTTTGCTGCCTATGGTGCGCGTGGTATACTTGTCGGGCGCTGCGAGCGGGCACTTGTCGCGTTCGGCACGCGCGTTGCACGGAGGGTTTTCCCAAGAATTAAAAGGAAGTTTTTATGTCCACCGATAGCTTTCAGGCAAGCCTCGAGCGCTCGAACAAGATTCGCGCTGATCTTGAGGTGAATCCGAGCAAATACTACATGCTCACAGGTGATCGTCCTACAGGGCGGTTGCACCTTGGGCACTACTTCGGGAGCATCTTGAATCGTGTCCACATGCAGGATCTCGGTATCAATTGCATGGTGTTGATCGCGGACTATCAGGTCATCACCGACCGTGACACCACCGAGCATATCCAAGATAACGTGTACAACATGGTTGCAGACTACATAGCTGCAGGCATCGACCCCGAAAAGACCATCATCTACACGCATTCTGCCATTCCTGCATGCAACCAGTTGATGCTTCCGTTCCTCTCGCTCGTGAGTGAGGCGGAGCTTATGCGCAACCCGACCGTGAAGGCCGAGCAAGAAGCGAGCGGGCATGAGCTTACGGGTCTGCTTTTGACGTACCCGGTTCATCAGGCATGCGACATCTTGTTCTGCAAGGCGAATATCGTCCCGGTCGGTAAAGACCAGCTTCCGCATATCGAGCTGACGCGTCAGGTCGCCCGTCGTTTCAACAAGCGTTATGGCAAAGTGTTCCGTGAACCCGCGGGTATCCTTTCTGATGCCATAGAGATTCCCGGTCTCGATGGCCGTAAGATGTCGAAGAGCTACGGTAACTCCATTATGCTCGGTGCGACTGCAGACCAAACAGCGAAGCTCATCAAGAAGAGCCAGACAGATAGCGAGCGTACGATCTTCTTCGACAAGGAGAACCGACCAGGTGTTTCGGCGCTGCTTACGACCGCTGCGCTGTGTACGGGGCGTACCGAGAACGACATCGCTGAAGAGATCGGTTCTTCCGGTGCAGGTGCGCTCAAAGCTTTCGTGACTGAAGCTGTCAACGCTTTCTTGGCTCCACATCGAGAGCGTAGGGAAGAGCTACTGGCTGACATGGGTTACATCAAGGATGTGCTGCATGAGGGCAATCGCAAGGCCAACGAGATCGCCCAACATACGCTTGATGAGGTCCGCGAGGCGATGGGCATGGTGTATTAAGCGCGCATTGTAGTAGAATAGCCGATGCAGAAGTGCGGGCCTATAGCTCAATGGCGGAGCAGGGGACTCATAATCCCTTGGTTGCAGGTTCGAGTCCTGCTGGGCCCACCAGAGTGTTTACAGGTCAGACGATGTGTTTCGCCTGACCTGTTTTGATGCATAGATGAAACAGGAAGCACACGATAAGATCAGATGATTCTCCAGCTTGAACAGATTTCCAAATCCTTCGGAGGCCGAACGCTGTTTTCGGGTGAGAATCTGCGTCTCGAACAATACGATCGCTTAGCGCTTGTCGGTCCTAATGGTGCAGGCAAGACAACGCTCCTTAACATCATTAGCGGGGAAGATTATCCCGACGAGGGCAAGGTGGTGCTCGCAAAGGGGGCACAAGTTGGATACCTCGAGCAAGAAGCCATCGAGATGGGCGAAAACCCCATTTTCGAAGAGGTCTTAAGCTCCCAGGAGGAAGTGCTCGCTGCCGAGCGGAGGCTCCATGAACTTGAGGCCTCGCTTGGGGAGAATCCTGATGAGAAAACGCTCGCTGCATGCGGTCGCGCTCGGGATTTGTACGAGAACCTTGGTGGCTATACTCTTGAGGCGAGAGTCCGCCAGGTCATGTTCGGTCTCGGCTTTAAGGAACCCGACCTCTCTAGGATGACGACGGAGTTCTCAGGTGGTTGGCAGATGCGCATCGCGTTGGCGAAGCTTCTGATTAGAAACCCCGAGGTGCTGTTGCTTGACGAGCCAACGAACCATCTCGATTTGGAGAGCGTTACCTGGCTCGAAGGCTTTCTCAAAGGCTATTCAGGAACGGTCATCGTCGTCAGCCACGATCGAGCCTTCATGGACAACATGGTCGACCGTGTTGCAGAGGTCGATAACGGCCAGATCAATCTGTACAAGGGAAACTACTCTGCATATCTGAAGACGCGTGCTGAGCGCATTGAGCGTCTTCGAGCGCAACGTACGAAGCAGATCGAGGAGATGCGCCGCCTTGAAGCGTTCGTCGAGCGCTTCCGTTATAAGGCCACCAAGGCGAGGCAGGCGCAGGAACGCGCCGCGCGTCTTGAAAAGCTCAAAGCGGAGCTGATTGAGCTTCCTGAAGAGAGGAAGACCGTCAAGTTCAATTTCGTGCAGCCGCCGCGTACGGGGGATATGGTCGTCGAGGCGAAGGGCATTTCCAAGCGATATGACGATATCGTCGTCTACGAGGATTTCGACTTCACGATGTATCGTGGCGACAAGATAGCGCTTGTGGGTCCGAACGGTTCGGGAAAATCTACGCTGCTTAAGATGATTGCCGGTGTGCTTGCACCTGATACGGGAACGGTCAAGTACGGTGTGCGTGTGACGAAGACCTATTATGCTCAGCATCAGCTCGAGGATCTAACTTCAGGGAATACCGTCTTTGAGGAACTCGATAATGCAGCTCCTGGTTGGAGCATCTCCCAAGTGCGTTCCCTTCTCGGTGCGTTTCTGTTTACCGGCGACGATGTCGAGAAGAAGGTTAGCGTGCTTTCAGGTGGCGAGAAGAGCCGCCTTGCTCTTGCTAAGATGCTTGTGGCTCCGACACCTCTCCTGTGCCTTGACGAACCGACGAACCACCTGGATATCGCGAGCGCGGACATTCTGGAGCAGGCACTAAAGACTTTCGATGGGACCATATTGTTCATCACCCATGACCGTCACCTCATCAGAAGCGTTGCAAATCGCATCCTAGAAATCAAACCAGGTAAGGCGACCATGTTCGATGGCGATTCCGACTACTATCTGTTCAAGAGCGCACAGCTTAACGAGGCGGCGCAGAAGGATGGTTCGATCATCGATGATTTGATGGATTCGCAGAAGCTACGAAAGGCAACCTCGAAGGTTGAGACGGTCGCTTCGTCTGGCTCTAAGAAAACCGTCGTGCGTGTTAATAACCGACGGGGGCAGCAGAAGGCAGATGGCGCGATGCCTCAGGTAATCACAGAGCCTCGCTCAAGTGCTCCGAAGTCCAAAGAGCAGAAGCGCAGGGAAGCAGAGGCGCGTAATCGCGTGTATGCAGCATTAAAAAACCAGCGCAAGAGGTTGGCCGAGCTCGATGAGCAGCTCGCGCGTGATAATGCTCGCATGGCTGAAATACTTGAGCTATTCTCGGATCCTGATTTCTATATTAACGAATCTAAAAGCACCGATGTCATAGGCGAGCATGCGCGCCTCAAGCAGCGTATTGCAGCGCTTGAGGACGAATGGATAGAGCTAACCGAGCAGATTGAGGCCGAGCTCGCACGTCACCAGGAGATGTCATAAGCATGCTTAACGTCGTCCTCGTCGAACCAGAGATTCCCCAGAACACAGGCAATATCGCGCGCACTTGCGCATGCGTGGGAGCCCGACTGCACCTGATCGAGCCTTTGGGATTTAGGCTGACGCAGAGGAATCTTTCCCGCGCTGGCTGCGATTATTGGGACAAGGTCGAAGTAGTGCGCTGGCCGTGTCTGGATGCCTTCCTTAAAGAACATGGGGAAGATGAGTTGCACTTGTTCACTGGACGAGCCGAGAAGTCATACTCAGATGTACTGTACGGTACCGAGGCGTATCTTGTTTTCGGACGAGAAAGTGCAGGACTTGATGAGGAGTTCATGGATGCGTATGAGGATTGTTGCGTACGCATCCCGATGCGCGAAGGTCTTCGGAGCCTGAACCTGAGTAACGCTGTTGCAATCGGGGTATACGAGGCGTTACGCCAACAGGGATTCGAAGGGCTTCTGTAGATATTTACTGCCCATATCGTTTAGGGCTTGAGCATTAGGGTACACTGACTGATATGTTCAATATTGCTTACATTGTCTGCAGCCTCTTGAGCTTCAGTCCCGCCATCGTACTCCACGAGGTTTCGCATGGGTTTGCGGCGTATAGGCTCGGTGATCCGACAGCGAAGAGCGCAGGGAGGCTTTCGCTCAACCCTCTCAAGCATATCGATCCCTTTGGAACGGTCATTATGCCCGCTTTGCTGATGATGATGGGTTGGCCTGTATTCGGCTATGCGAAGCCTGTACCTTATAACCCGATGTATTTCAAGGATAAGCGTCGCGGAGACTTGATCGTTGGGCTTGCAGGACCGGCAGCTAATCTTGTTCTTGCGCTTATCGGCGCAGGCATTACATGGGCATTGTGGCCTCTCGTTACGGGCTCGAACGGCCAGGCTATGCTTGCGAATTCCTTCTTCCAGAACTTCTATCTCATGTTCCTGCCGATGTTCGTGCTCATCAACCTGTATCTGATGTTCTTTAACCTTCTTCCCATTCCGCCCCTCGATGGCTCATCGATCTTCGCGTTCATACTGCCTGAGCGCTTCTTACCGCAGTATTATCGTATCCAGCAGTATGCTCTGCCGGTGTTCATGATCATCGTCTTGGTCTTGCCGTATGTCCTCAATGTGAATCCTATAGGGATTTACTTGGATGTTACGGCTGGCAACATTGCTAATCTGCTGATTCCATTTGAGTTATAAGGTATGGCATAGCATGGTATACAAGGTCAGCATCGAGAGTTTCGAAGGTCCGTTCGACTTGCTGCTGTATTTGGTGAGCAAGCAGCGCGTCGATATCGGCACCGTTTCGATCACGCAGATCATCGATCAATACCTCGCCGAAATCTCTTCGATGAAGAATCTCGATTTGGATGTGGCAAGCGATTTTCTGCTCGTAGCCGCTACCTTGCTCAAGATTAAAGCGGAAAGCCTGCTTCCGAACGACTCCTATGAGCTTGATGAGGATGTCGCAGCGCTTGCACCGAGCGAGGCTCGCGACATCTTGGTCGAGCGCTTGTTCACGTACAAGCAATTCAAGAATGCAGCAGCGAATCTCGAATTCCGCTATAAGGATGAAGCGAATCGATTCGCTCGCCTGATAGGACCTGGTGTCGAGTTTGCTAATGTCATGCCCGACTACCTCGAGCGGGTGAAACTCACCGACCTTTCCGAGCTTGCTGCGTCTGCGATTGCGCGACGAGAGGCGTTCCTGCTCGAATCCGAGCACATCGCTGCAAAACCTATTCCAGTTGAGAGTTTCGTCAAGTCGATTCACGGACGTATTCGCGATGAGAAACAGATCAAGTTCAACGATCTGGTGCACGATGATACACCTGTTCCGGTAAAGGTTGTATATTTCCTCGCTGTGCTCGAGCTCTACAAGCGCGGCATGGTGACTATGAAGCAGCGCAAGCAGTATGGCGATATCGACATCCGCTACGTTGAGGGAAGCGGCGAATACGTCGCCCCGAAGGAATCGGAATATGATGGCGTCATTATGAGTGATTAGGGGAGTATCGATGTTCGAAGGTTTACAGGAAGATCAGCTTGCGGGCGCAATCGAAGCGCTGCTTTTCGTCAGTGATGAGCCTGTGAGCACTATCACCTTGGCAGATATGCTCGAAGTCGATCTGGTGAAGGCCGAACAGGCTGTCTCTGCGCTCAAGGAATCCCTTGTGGACGATAGTCGCGGCATCGAGCTTCGGGAGGTTGCCGGAGGATGGCGCTTGTATACCAAACCCATCTATCATGAGCTCTTGAATGAGTACGTGCTCTCTTGGGATACGCGCAAACTCTCGCAAGCGGCTTTGGAGACGCTTGCCATCGTGGCGTACACGCAGCCTGTCACACGTGCCTCTATCGTTGCCATCCGTGGTGTGATCTCCGATAGTCCAATCGCTTCGTTGATTGAGAAAGGGCTCATCCGCGAAGCTGGCACGATGAATGCACCGGGTAATCCCATCCTGTACACGACCACGCGAACCTTCCTCGAGAAGTTCGGTTTGGCAAGCATCAACGATTTGCCGCCGCTCGAGCAATTCGCTCCCGATGAGGAGACGCGGGCATTCATCAACGAGCGATTGAGCATAGCCCACTACGATGGTGCTACCGAACCTGAGCAGGCGCTCGATAATCTCGAATCGATCAACGTCCAGCAGTCTCTTGCAGATGCTCTTGCCGCCCAGCTTGGTTTGGTTGAAAAGATAGACTTCGGTTCGCTTGTGTTCGAGACCGATGATGAATAAGCGGTAATTCTGCGATGGATGATGCAATCAGGCTGAACCGTTTCCTTGCGCGCTGCGGCTTGGGAAGCCGTCGCGGGTGCGAGGATTTGATCAGGGCGGGCCGTGTAAGCGTGAACGGAGTGGTCGCGAGCGACTTGAGCGTGAAGGTTTTTGCCGGTAAAGATATCGTCATGGTCGATGGGGAGCTTGTATCTCTTCCCGATGAAACGATCACCATTATGCTTCATAAACCATCGGGCTACGTGACAACCATGTCTGACCCTCAAGGCCGTCCTTGTGTTGCAAGCTTGGTGCCAATCGATGCTCATCCATCTCTTTTCCCTGTTGGAAGACTTGACTTCGATACGACAGGGCTATTGCTCTTCACAACGGATGGCAAGCTCGGACATGCCTTGCTCCACCCGCGTCATCATGTGCGGAAATCCTATTATGCGCTCGTCGATGGCATGCCTTCTTTGAAAGAACTCGCTTCTTTGCGCGAAGGCATCCAGCTTGATGATGGCATGACGCAGCCTTGCGAGGTTGAGTTGCTTGAGGGGACTGCACGTGAGGAAGCGCTTGCGCTTATGGGGGCTGCCGAGGTGGAACGTGCATTCGATGAGGGTTGCGCTGATGGTAGGATCTCTTCTAAGAGCTTTAAGGATGCGGCACTGGTTTTCGTTGCCATCCGGGAAGGAAGGAAGCGGCAGGTCAAGCGCATGCTTAGCGCAATAGGCCATCCCGTCATTTCACTCCATCGCCCTTCGTTCGGTCCTTTGCTTTTAGGAGATCTTCCTCGTGGTTTTTGGCGTTCTATAACCAATGAGGAGAGCGCTCTCCTGTACGAGACGATAGCCCACGAGGATGGTTTTCGTGGATAGGCGAACTGCCCTCAAGGGCCCCATATGCGTCCCTGGTGATAAGAGCATCGCGCATCGTGCGTTGTTCTTCGCTGCACAGGCTCAAGGAGCGACGCAGATTTTTGGTCTTCCTAGGGGGAAAGACGTACGCTCTTCGCTTAATGCTATAGAGAAGCTTGGAGCTAAGGTCTCCTTGGCAGTTGGCGAAGATGGTATCGCTTCCGTTATGGTTGAAGGTTGGGGGTCTGACGGCCCGAAGCCGCATATGCCTGAAGATGCGCGCACGGTTGATTGCGGGAATTCAGGTACGACTGCAAGGTTCATTCTCGGGATGCTCTCGGGTTACCCGATCAAGATCAGTCTCGATGGCGACCCTTCACTCAAATCGCGCCCGATGCGGCGTCTCCTCGATCCGCTTTGCAGCATGGGTCTATCGTGCTCTTCATGCACTTGGCCCATCGAGGTCTGCGGTGCGGAGAGGCTCAAACCGATTACTGTGGAATTGCCTGTCGCATCCGCCCAAATGAAGACGGCGCTCCTTTTCGCAGCATTGCGCGCGCGTGGAACTTCGCGCATCACCGAGCCTGCCGCCTCGCGCGATCATACGGAACGGCTTGCCGAGGCATTCGACATCAAGCTCGTAAAGCTCACTTGTGAGAATGGTTTCGAAATAACCGGACCGCAAACTCCCTGCGCGCCAGACGATCCCATAGTCATTCCCGGCGATTTTTCCTCAGCGGCATTCTGGATAACTGCTGCACTTTGCATTCCTGGAAGCGATCTAACGATTGAAGGTGTGGGTCTGAATCCTACGCGCCTAGGTTTCGTTAAGGCTTTGCAAGCTATGGGCGCGAACATTTCCGTCGAATGCATCGACGATGGCACATCCGAACCATATGGACGGATCCACGCTGCGTATACTGAGCTTGTGGGTCCTTGCGAAACACTGGCAAACGAGTCAGCGACGTTTATCGACGAGGTTCCCTTACTCGCCATCATGTGCGCTCGGGCGACAGGAGAAAGCCTTATCCGAAACATCGGTGAGCTAAAGCTCAAGGAATGCGATCGCTTAACTGCCGTTATCGATATGCTTTCACAATGCGGCGCGAACGCGCGCGTCGTCGAGAATGAGGACGGGTCTTTAGACCTGCTCATCAGCGGCAAAGCGAAACTTGGGATTCCCGACGGCATCAAGGTGTCTGCGCATCACGATCATAGGATCGCGATGGCATGGGCGGTTTTATCTGCTGTATGCCAAGTCCAGATACGTCTTGATGCTGGAGATATAGATTCGATTTCGGTAAGCTATCCAGGTTTCCTGGATGAGTTTTCACGTCGGTTGGGTTATGCTCCCATTGTGCGTGTTGAATAGGAGGATTGGATCATGATAATCGCTATTGATGGACCAAGCGGTGCCGGCAAGTCATCCGTCACCAAACTTGTGGCCTTAGAACTCGGTTTCTCGTGCCTGGATACTGGTGCTATGTATCGCGCCATTACATGGAAGGCTTTAGAAGACGGTGTGGATGTCAACGATGCCGAAGCGCTTGGAGAACTTGCCCGCTCCTGTACGATCGATTTCGAGCATGAAGCAGGCGATCCGAGCCCTAAGCGCGTGCTCATCGACGGCATCGATGTGACAGGTGAAATCCGCACGCAGCGCATCGACCAGAATGTGAGCCCCGTTTCTGCAGTTCCTGCAGTTCGTGAAGCATTAGTTGCCCAGCAGCAGCGTATCGGGCGTGCGGGCAACTACATCGTCGAGGGTCGCGATATCGGCACTGTCGTGTTTCCCGATGCGGAGGTTAAGGTGTTCCTTACCGCGAGCGCGGAAGAGCGCGCACGTCGTCGTGTTGCCCAGAATGCCGAGCGCGGTGTCGGCTCCGTTGATTACGAAGCGGTGCTTGCTGACATCATCAGACGTGACGAGTATGATTCATCGCGCGATGTCTCACCGCTCAAACCTGCTGATGACGCGGTACTCCTCGATTCGTCTCCTTTGACGATCGAACAAGTCGTCCAAGCAATCGTCGATCTTGCACGAGAGGCACGATAATGCATTTCATGAAACCAGAGGAGATGTGGGATAAATCGCTTGGCGGCGAGGACACATCTAACGAGCTGACACACTGGGGAGGCAATTTGTGCTACGTCGTCGTCGGTGCGATTTGCAAGGTGTGTTGGCGTTACAAAGTCATCAATCGAAAGAATCTGCGCGACTTTAAAGGCAAATGCGGAGTGCTCGTGGCGAGCAACCATACTTCGTATCTGGATGTTGTGCTCATGTACTGCGCATCACGTCCGAGCCAATGGCTGCGCTTCATTGCTCGTGATACGCTGTTCAAGGCAGGTCACGGATGGCTAGGCCAGGCTATCTCGCGTGCTGGCGCGTTTCCTATCAAGCGTGGTACGGCCGATCGCACCTGCCTCAAACGTGCGGCGAAGCATCTCAAGAACAAGGAGGTCGTTGGCATCCTTCCTGAGGGCAGCCGTCGTAATAAGGGCTCGATGAAGCCTACGGTCAATGCGGGTGCCGCATTCATCGTGCGCATGGCGGGCAACGTTCCCATCCTTCCAATGACCGTCCGTAATGCCGAAAAGGTCAAGAACAAGGGCGAGCGCATCCATTTCCCGAAAATCTACGTGGAATACGGGGATCCGGTTCTATTGCAGGACTTCGATTTCCTTCCGAAGGCGGATCGTCTTGAGGCGTGCACGTGGTATGTGCTCCGCGAGTGTTATGCGCTGTTCTATGAAATCGCTCCTGAGAAGGTCGATATGGCTTCGCTTTTCCCGGATGATAAAGATTACACTGCCGTGTTCGCCGAGCATCCAATCCCACGCCATACGACTGCCGAGGCCATCAAGGCTTGGGAAGAACTGCAGGGCTAGATATGGGTCTTACTGTTATCGAAGCTGAGTTTGCGGGTGCATGCTACGGAGTGCAACGTGCGCTTAATATGGCTGACGAGACTATCAAACAGGCTACTCCCATAACCTCGCTCGGTCCGCTGATCCACAATCCTATCGTCGTTGCAAAATACGAGCAGGCGGGGATCTCCATTGCTGAAGCGGTGTCAGATATTAAAACGAAGTCGGTTCTCGTGCGGAGCCATGGGATCACTCCGAAGGTTCGAGAGCAGATTGACGATGCCGGCTTGTCGGTCGTAGATGCGACATGTCCTTATGTCCTGCGTGCTCAGAAGGCCGCACAGCGTCTCGGAACCGAGCATGATATGCTCGTCATCGTAGGGGAGAAGGGTCATCCGGAGGTCGACGCTCTCGAGGCGTATGGCATGCTGTCGGGAACCACGGTCATGGTTGTTTCATGCGCAGATGAGCTTCCGAATACGCTTTCCGAAGTTGTAGGTGTGGTCGTTCAGACGACGCAAACCTTCGATGCGCTCGAAGATGTATTGGAGGGTATTCGCGAGCGCGGAAGCGAAGCCGACCTCGCACATACGATTTGCCGAGCGACGCGCCAGCGTCAAGAGGCCGCATCCGAGTTATCCAAACGGGTTGACGCCATGGTCGTCATCGGGGGACGTAATTCTGCGAATACCACGCGCCTTGCAGAAATATGCACTTCCGAAGGGGCGAAGACGTTCCATATCGAATCATGGGAGGAGCTCCGTCCCGAATGGTTTGAGGGCTGCGAGACCGTTGGCGTGACTGCAGGCGCATCGACTCCCCAGTACCAAATCGATGAGGTAGTCGATACGCTTTGTGGATTCTAGCTTACAATCCTTTCGCCGCATATTCGCGCGCGCACTGTGTAGCTTGTTTGTTTACACTAGCGCACACGGTACTTATATGGTATAAAGCTTCCTGTAACGCACGATGATGCGCTTGTTTTGGTGCAGTGGGTTACCGACAACTTTCTAACCGTTTCAGAAAGTGGGTTCTTCCCGCTTTCTTTTTATCTAGGGGAGGTGTGAAGCGTGTTGACGAAAACGGAACAGGGCTTGCTGAATGCGCTCGAGGCGCATGCAGATGAGCATGGCATAGAGATTGTGACAGTTGAAGTGACGGGTGCACGCAAATCACCGACGATTCGCGTGTATATCGATGCGCCTAATGGCGTGAATTTCGACGAGCTCACGCGCTCTCAGAAGTGGATAAACGATCTCATGGATGAGATCGATCCATTCCCTGGGGCCTACGTGCTCGAGGTTTCCTCACCAGGCATCGATCGTCCGTTGCGCACGCCTGAGCATTTCAAGCGCTTCGTCGGCTCCACCGTTGTCGTAAGGGCGAGCGAAGCTGTAAACGGTCGCGCGAACTGGACGGCGACGCTTACGGCGGCGGACGATGCGGGCATCACAGTGTGCGATGACGCTTCGAACGAGGCGACCATACCATATGAGAAGATCAAGCGTGCCAACGTAAAGGGCATCATTGATTTCAGCAGATAAGTTGAAAGGAAAGACATCGTGGCAACATCAGAATTGATCGAGGCATTGCAGGCACTTGCACATGAGCGCAAGATCGACGAGTTTTACCTTATCGAGCGCCTTGAGGCCTCCCTCGCAAAGAGCTATCAGCACATCTTGAATCTCGAGTGGGATGCTCGCGTGACAATCGACCGTCAGACCGGTCACATCTACGTCTACGAACTCGTTCCCGTAGGCGACCCCGATCCGGAGACAGGCGAGTTCACCGAGTTCGAAGAGCGCGACGTCACCCCGAACGATGTCAGCCGCATCGCGGCTCAGAACGCCAAGAGCGTTATCGCGTCCATTGTCCGTGAAGCTGGCCGTCAGTCGATCTTCGAGGAATTCAGAGGTCGTGTGGGCGATTTGGTAACCGGTACCGTTTTGCAGGGCACGCCCGATTTCACGATCATCAAGATTCGCGAAGGTGTTGAGGCTGAGCTTCCGCATTACGATGCGAGGAAGTATCCAGGCGAGCGCAACGAGCGCCCGAACGGCGAACGGTATAAGCACAATCAACGCTTGAAGGTGCTGATTATTGCAGTGCGCGATCCGAATTCCGATGAGCCGAAGACCCGTGGAGACCAAGCGCGTCCGTCTATCATCGTGTCCCGTACGCATCCCGACCTGATTCGCCGTTTGTTTGAAATCGAGGTTCCCGAGATCTACGACGGTCTCGTCGAGGTAAAGTCGATCGCCCGCGAACCTGGTGCTCGTTCCAAGATAGCCGTCTACTCACGTGAGCAGAACCTTGATCCGGTTGGTGCTTGCGTCGGCCCGAAGGGCAGCCGAGTGCGCATGGTCGTCGAGGAGCTCCGCAACGAACGCGTCGACGTCATTCAATGGGATGACAATCCTGCGAAATATGTTGCTAATGCGCTTTCCCCTGCACGTGTTACGAGGGTTTCTGTCGATGAGGCGAACCATTATGCGACGGTCATCGTTCCCGACGATCAGCTCTCCCTTGCCATCGGTAAGGAAGGTCAAAACGCTCGTCTCGCCGCGAGGCTGACGGGTTGGCACATCGACATCAAGAGCGCATCGTTTGCAGGCGAGCCGCTCGATGAGAACATCCTCATCGACGAAGATGATGACAAGACCGAAGTCGATGCCGCATGTGCATACGTGAGCGTTGACGGTGTTCGTTGTCGCAACCATGCACGTCCTGGAAGCAAGTACTGCGGTATCCATGCATCGTTGGAAGTCAGTCTGTAAGGGGTTTTCGTGGGTCGCTCGAACCATACACCGCAACGTCGCTGTGCTGCATGCGGTAATACCGCGGCGAAAGGCGAGATGCTCCGCATCATGCGTGTTCTGCATGATGACGAACCTGCATCCGTTAAAATCGACGTGACTGGCCGTGGAGCCGGTCGTGGGGTGTATGTGTGCAGTGCGGAGTGTCTCGAGAAGGCGGTTAAGACGCGACTTTTCGAGCGTGCTTTGAAAATGAAGATAGATGTTGATGCGTATGATCGCATCAGAGAACAGGGCTTACAGCTCTTATAACTTCGACCGGTTTGAAGGAGAAACATATGGCCGGAATGCGTGTTCATGAGCTAGCAAAAGAATTCGGTATGACGAGCAAGGAACTGCTCGATCGTCTGATCGAGATGAAGATCCCTGCGAAAAGCCATGCCAGTATGCTCGCGGATGCCTACGTAAACAAAATCAGGAAAAACCTGGAGCCGGAGATCAAGCAGCGCACGGGTCAGCTTGACGACGAAGAGGCCAAGAAGCTTCAGCAACAGAAAGACGAGGCTGAGGCGAAGAAGGCTGAAGAAGCGAAAGCGCGCCGCGCTGCAGTCGAGGCAGAGCTTAAGGCACGCGAGGCGGAGCGTGCACGCAGGACGGGCGTTGCTCCCGTTCAAGAGGCCGCACGTCCTGCTGAGAAGGAGCAGCAGCAGAAGCGTCCTGTTGTGAAGCAGGAAGCTCCCTCGCTGTTCGCAAGCTTGGCAGAGCAGATTCAGAATGAGAAAGAACGAGTCGAGCGTGAACGCGCTGAAGCTGAGCAGCGCGCACGGGAGGCTCAGAACGCGCAAGAAGTCGCCAAGAAGAAGGCAGTTGAGGAGTCGTTGCGCAATCGCGCAGGAAAGAAGACCTCTAAGCCGATCGCTTCCGAAACCGATACCATTGTAGAAGAGCCCGAGAAGAAGCCCGCGCCGGTTATCACAGCAAAGCCTGCGGCTAAATTCGATTCGCTTCTTTCGCAAATCGAAGCGGAGCAGAATCGCCTTAAGGCTCAGAAGGAACAGGTTGTCCAGCCGCAAGGCAAGGGCAAGAAGAAGGGCAAGAAGTCGGGTCAATACCAATTCGAGCCCTCTGTTCCCGAGCTCGAGCAGCAGATGCAACAGGACAAAAGCGAGGATCGTTACGCTCAAATGGCCGTCCAAGCGGAGAAACTGCAGCGTGATAAGGTGCTTGCGGAAGCCCGTGCAGTCGTAGCTGCTGCCTCGCATGAAGGCGAAGGGCGCCGCAAGAAGCGCAAGGAGAAGCGTCAGGCTGAGGCGCGCGAGCGCGCTGAGGCTCAAGCTATCGAGCGTGGAATCGACCCAAGTTTGGTGCTTGATTCCTCCACGATCGAGGTTCCGCAAGGATCATCTGCCTCCAAGCTCGCTGAATTGCTCGGCGTGCAACCGAACGAGATCATCAAGCGTCTGTTCATGCTCGGCACGGTGCTCACGCTGACGCAATCCATGAGCGACGATCTTATCGAGCTCGTTGCAGATGACTTAGGGCGTAAGGTCCGTGTCGTCTCGCCGGAAGAGGAATTTGCCGTTGTCTACCATGATTCCGACGATGATCTCAAGCCTCGTCCTCCCGTCGTCACTGTCATGGGCCATGTTGACCATGGCAAGACCTCCTTGCTAGATGCGATTCGACATACGGGCGTCGCAGCGGGCGAGTCTGGTGGCATTACCCAGCATATCGGCGCATCGGTTGTCGAGATCGACGATCGCCGTATTACGTTCATCGATACCCCTGGCCATGAAGCGTTCACTGCCATGCGTGCACGTGGAGCACAGGTCACCGATGTCATCGTTTTGGTTGTTGCTGCCGATGATGGAGTCATGCCGCAGACTATTGAGGCTATCAATCATGCGAAGGCTGCCGAAGTGCCGATCGTCGTTGCGGTAAATAAGATCGATAAGAATGGCGCGAATCCTGAGCGAGTTCGCCATGAACTTGTTGAATACGGTGTCATCCCTGAGGAATGGGGTGGCAACAACATGTTCGTCGATGTCTCTGCAAAGCAAAAACTCCATATCGACGATCTGCTTGAGACGATTCTTTTGCAGGCAGACGTCCTTGAATTGAGGGCGAATCCCGATGCGCTTGCTAGCGGCTTCGTCATCGAATCGAATCTCGATAAGGGCCGCGGTCCGGTTGCTACGGTTCTGGTGCAACGCGGTACCCTGCATACGGGAGACGCTGTTGTTGCCGGCATGAGCCATGGTCGCGTCCGTGCGCTTATCGATCCGAAGGGCAACCATGTCAAATCCGCTGGACCTGCCGATCCTGTTGAGGTCGTCGGCCTGAGCAGCGTTCCGACTGCGGGCGATGAATTCAGGGTCTTCGAGGACGAGCGTGATGCACGCAAGCTTGCTGAAGAGCGCGCATTGCGTGCCCGCCTCGCGGAGCAAGAAGTTAAATCCCATATGAGCTTGGATGATCTGTTCAGCCGCATCGAGGCTGGCAAACAGACCGACTTGAACCTCATTGTGAAGGCAGACGTGATGGGTTCCATCGAGGCGTTGCGCGATTCCTTCAACAAGATGGATCAGTCCGAAGTCAAGATCAACATCGTCCATTCTGCCGTCGGCGGCATCACCGAGACCGATGTCACACTTGCTGCGGCATCCGATGCCATCATCATCGGCTTCAACGTTCGTCCGACCGGCAAATCCCGTCAGCAGGCCGAAAAGGAACATGTCGATATTCGCTTGTACCGTGTCATCTACCAGGCAATCGAGGACATCAACGCTGCACGCGTCGGTCTTCTCTCACCTGATATCGTTGAAGAAGACACAGGTGTTGCAGAGGTTCGTGAGACCTTCAAGGTTCCCAAAGTCGGAACGGTCGCTGGTTGTTACATCACCGAAGGTGAGATCAGCCGTGACGATAAGGTCCGCATTGTTCGCGACGGTATGGTTATCTTCGAGGGCTCGATTGCTTCGCTCAAACGCTTCAAAGACGATGTCAAGAGCGTCAAGCAGAGCTATGAGTGCGGTATCACCATCGCCGGCTACCAGGACATAAAGGTAGGCGACACCATCGAGGGCTACACCATCAAGGAAGTGCAACGCACCGAGTAAGTGCGTAAAAGTACGCGTTTATGATAGGAAGCAGATGAAACAGAGTTCTGCAAATAGAAAAGTGAACGAGCAGGCACGCGAGGTCATCGCGAGCATCCTTTTGTTCGATATCGCCGATCCGAGGCTTCGCCTTGTTACCATCACTGGTTGCGAGGTCAGCTACGATAGAAGCGCATGCAATGTCTTCTATACGACTGATGCGAAACGTTACGACGAGGTAGCCGAGGCGTTTGGGAAGGCTTCCGGCCGTATCCGTTCCCTTATGGCAAAGCAGCTTTCATGGCGCGTGGCACCTGAACTGCGGTTTATGTTAGATACTTCCGTTGATCAGGCTCAACGCATTGCCGATGCGCTTGCAGCGGATGCGGAGGCGATTGCTCGCATCGAAGAAGCGAATGCGATGCCAGATGAAGCTGCAGACGATGCTGCACTGTAAAGCTTGGTAAAGGTTAAAACGATGGCGATTAGCGCACAGACGAACACGACCTTGCAATCCATAGCGCAAGCCTTATCTTCCCGTGACGGGTTCGTCATCTGCGGTCATGTCAACCCCGATGGCGATTGCGTTGGGTCCCAACTTGCCCTAGCGAATGCTCTGCGTGCGCTGGGCAAGACCGCGACATGCGTTTTCGCGCAGGATATCCCGCATGAGAGCACGCTTACATGCTTACCTGGCTTCGATGGCATCATCCCTTCTGCGGAGTATACGGGTTCGGTCGATACCTTCATCGCCGTTGACGTGTCAGACGCAAAGCGCATGGGGGATGCTGCCAAGCTGTTCGAGAGCGCTTCGTTGCGCATCATCATTGACCACCATGAGGTAGATACGCGCATATCTGAGCTTAACTATGTCGAACCAGATGCGGCTTCGACGTCAATGATTGTTTGGCAACTTATCGGTTATCTCGAGGTCGAGCGTGATCCCGACATTGCCGCATGCGCCTACGTGGGGCTTATGACTGACACAGGGAGATTCCAGTTCCAGAATACCGATGCGCGTGCGTTTTCGGCAGCAGCCGAGATGGTTAAATCGGGTGCCGACCCCGCATCTCTTTCTACATCGATTTATCAGAATCGCACTCGCGCATCTGTCTCGCTCGAGCACATTATGCTCGGTAACATCATTTATGACGACGAGAAGGAGTTTGTCGTAAGCTGGGTGAGCCGCGATGATATGGAATCTGTCGGAGCGAAGCGCTCTGATGCCGAGTCGCTTATCGATACATTGAGATCCATTCGCGGCATCCGCGTCGCATGCATGCTTCGCGGCGAAGACGGTTGTGTTCGTGGAAGCCTTCGCGCGAAAGATGCTACCGATGTAGCTCGTATCGCTAGGATGTATGGCGGAGGCGGCCATGTAGCCGCTTCGGGCTTTACCATCCACGACACCATGGATGCTGCCCGAAACAGCGTGCTTGCCACGCTTGAAAAGGAATTGAGTTAAGCGTGGCGAATGCGCGAGGAGCATCGGGCCTTTCTTTAGTAGTCGGTGTCGATAAACCTTCTGGGATGACCTCGCACGACGTGGTGAATGCATGTCGTCGCATTTTTGGAGAGCGCCGTGTCGGGCACACGGGCACGCTAGATCCATTGGCAACCGGCGTTCTTCCCATTTGCATCGGACCGGCGACAAGGCTCGATCAATACCTCGTCGGTCACGATAAGGCCTATGATGCGCGCATTGTGTTCGGCGCAGCAACCGATACGTTCGATGCTATGGGTTTAATTACGGAAACCGCTTCGGTTCCATCCAAAGTCAGCGAGGCTCGCGTTGCGCGCTCATGCCTGGCGAGTATGGTCGGATTCCAGTTGCAGATTCCGCCTGCGTATTCAGCAATCAAGATTGCGGGTAAAAAGGCATACGAGGTTGCCCGTGCAGGCCGGGAAATCAAACTTGAGCCGCGCGAGATCACGGTCTATGATGTGGATCTCGTCGGCATCTCATTCGACGAAGATACAGGCTATGTGAATTGGGATGTAACATTCACCGTCTCTTCGGGGACGTATATTCGCGCGCTTGCTCGTGATTTGGGGGCGATGCTTTCGTGCCCCGCGCATATCGCATCGCTTCGTAGAACCCGTGTAGGCTCGCTTGGAATCGAAGAATGCCATACACTCGGTTCGCTTGAAGAATGCCAAGAGGATGTAGCGCTCGATCCTGTGGAGCTTCTGGGCTTCCGCGTTGCATTCGCGAATGGGGAGCGGAAATCAAAGCTCAAAAACGGGAATCCGCTCGATTTAGGCGATGTCGAGTTGTTCGTCTTGCATGATGCAACCTACGAGGAGCGCATGGATGCATGCTCATCCTTGCTTTCATCTGCAGATACTCCTCCTGTCGATGGGGAGCAGATCAGCGTTGTGAGTGACGGATCGTTGAAAGCGATCTATGCATATGACGCAGCACGGGGGCGTTTCAATGCGAAAACCATCTTCTCTGTGGGGGTGTCACGTGGCTAAGCTGATAGTCTGCCAAGATATCGCTCGTTTACGCGATTACGCATCGGCGCTATCCGGCTACGTTGCCTGCCTGGGTGTGTTCGATGGTCTTCACCGCGGGCATGCATACCTTATCGAGCAGGTGCGTTCCCATGCGGAAATGGAGCAGACGGGCTCTCTAATCATCACGTTCGATATCGATCCCGACGAGCTGTTCCGTCCTTCTTCCCTCAAGAAGCTTTCAGATAACGCATCGCGCATCGATGCGTTATTGGGTACAGCGGCCGATGCCGTGCTTGTGCTTCCGTTCACGCGTGAATTTGCCGCGCTTTCTCCTGAGACCTTCCTATCCGCATGCTTGGAGCCTCTGAACATTAGAGGACTTCATGTTGGGTCGGACTTCAGATACGGAGCAAAGGCACAAGGCACGACCCTTCAGTTGGAGGAGTGGGGAAGCTGCCACGGTGTGACCGTCGTATCTCATGAGCTTTTAGATGCCGATGGCATTCCGATTACATCGACGAGGATTCGTGCGGCTTTAGCCGAAGGCGACATCGTCGAGGCGAATGATTTGCTCGGCCATGCGTATTCGGTCTCGGGGCGTGTGCTAAAAGGGCGGGGCGAGGGTGCAAAGATGGGCATCCAGACAGCGAACCTTATAGTTCCCGAAAATTGCCTCGCTATTGCAGAAGGCGTATACGGCGCTCGTGCCTACGTGCACGGCGAGTCCTTCAAGGCTGCCGTTTCGGTTGGCGTCTCTCCCATGTTCGAAGACGTTGCAACGGCGAATCTCGAAGCGCATATCCTCGATGACGGTCATCCACGTTCGCTCAGTCCTCAGGCTTTGTTTATCCTGGTCCCGTGTGTCCCACGGTACAGTTTGTGGTTAGTTTTAGTTGATCAAGCTGAAGCAAGTATCTTCAAGGCTTCATTCAGAATATTGATCGCGGCATTGTGATCCCGGTCATGATGGCTGCCGC
>JAFRLO010000023.1 GCA_017431165.1 Eggerthellaceae bacterium | reverse complement strand
TAGCAAACAAACACCAGCGGCTGGGTGTAGATATAGAGAACAAGGTACATTAACCGAAAGGAAGAGATTATGAAGGTACGTCCTTCGGTCAAGAAAATGTGCGATAAATGCAAGATCATCCGACGCCATGGCAAGGTGCTCGTCATCTGCGAGAACCCTCGTCATAAGCAGCGTCAGGGCTAGGAAGAGAGAGAGGTAATAACCATATGGCACGTTTGTTCGGTGTCGATCTTCCTCGCGACAAGCGCATTGAGATCGGCTTGACCTACATTTACGGCATTGGTCTGACCACATCCAAGAAGATCCTTGCGGAGACTGGTGTTGATCCTGACATCCGCTGCAACGATCTTCCCGAAGAAGACCTCACCAAGCTGCGCGACTACATTCAGGAGAACCTGACTGTCGAAGGCGACTTGCATCGCGAGGTTTCCCAAAACGTGAAGCGCCTGATGGAAATCGGTTGCTATCGCGGTCTGCGTCATCGTCGCGGCCTGCCCGTTCGCGGTCAGCGCACGCACACGAATGCGCGCACTCGCAAGGGTCCCAAGCGTCAAATCGGCGGAAAGAAGAAGTGAGGTAGCTTAAGTGGCAGCAAAGAAAAACGTACGCGCCCGTGTTAAGCGTTCCGAACGTAAGAATATCGCTGTTGGCGCGGCACACATCAAATCTACGTTCAACAACACCATCGTGAGCATCACTGACCCGCAGGGCAACGTGATTTCCTGGCAGTCTGGTGGCACCGCCGGCTTCAAGGGCTCCCGCAAGTCCACGCCGTTCGCGGCTCAGCTTGCTGCGGAGGCCGCAGCCAAGGTCGCCATGGAGCACGGCCTGCGCAAGGTCGCCGTGTTCGTCAAGGGTCCCGGCTCCGGCCGCGAGACGGCTATCCGCTCGCTTCAGGCCGCCGGCCTTGAGATCTCCAGCATTCAGGATTGCACACCCATTCCGCACAACGGTTGCCGTCCGCGCAAGCGTCGTCGCGTGTAATTGAAAGGATCACGATATTATGGCTCGTTATACTGGAGCTGATTGCCGACTGTGCCGTCGTGAGGGATGCAAGCTGTTCCTCAAGGGCGACCGGTGCTACACCGACAAGTGCGCTATGGAGCGCCATAGCTATGCACCGGGTGAGTCGGGCAAGAAGCGTGTTAAAGAAAGCGAATATCGCACGCAGTTACGCGAGAAGCAGAAGACCAAGCGTATCTACGGCGTACTCGAGAAGCAATTCCATCATTACTATGATATGGCCAACCGTCAGACGGGCGTAACCGGTGAGAACCTGTTGCGCATCCTTGAGAGCCGTCTTGACAACGTTGTCTATCGTCTCGGTTTCGCGAAGTCTCGCGCCGAGGCTCGTCAGCAGGTGCGTCATGGTCACATCACCGTGAACGGCAAGCGCGTGGACATCCCGTCCTACCGCGTTCGTCCGGGTGATCTGGTAGCTGTCGCTCCGAAGGCAAAGGAGATGCTGGTCATCAAGAGCGCCCTTATCTCCAATGAGCGTACTGCCGTTCCGGCATGGCTCGAAGTTGATATCGAAAAGTTGCAGGGCAGCGTTCTCGCGCTTCCGCAACGCGATCAAATCGATCTGGACATCCGCGAACAGCTTATCGTCGAGCTTTATTCGAAGTAATCGCTGCATAGGATAGGGGGGCTTTACACATGACAGAGTTCATGAGGCCAACAGTAACCATAGAAGAAGTCAATGATACCGTCGCTCGCTTCATCATGGAGCCGCTCGAGCGTGGCTATGGCTATACGCTGGGCAACTGCATGCGTCGCGTGCTGCTTTCCTCGCTTGACGGCGCGAAGGCAACCGCGATTCAGATCGATGGCGTTCAGCATGAGTTCACAACGGCTGAGGGTATCATCGAAGACATCACCGATATCGTTCTCAACGTGAAGGGCCTGGTGTTTGCGCCAGTGTCCGATGATGTAGAGGAAGCTATCGCTCGCGTTTCCATCGAGGGTCCGTGCACGGTTACAGGTGCCGACCTCGAGGTTCCTACTGAGTTCACGCTCATCAATCCTGACCATGTCATCGCAACGGTTGCCGATGGCGGTCAGCTCGATATGGTTATCCGTATCGGCATCGGTCGCGGCTATGTCTCGGCAGAGCGCAACAAGCGCACTGAGGATCCCATTGGCATCATCCATGTGGATTCCCTGTTCTCGCCGGTTCGTCGCTGCACGATGAACGTTGAGGATACGCGCGTTGGTCAGCGCACGGACTATGACAGACTCGTTCTCGAGGTTGAAACCGATGGTTCCATCGCTCCTGACGAAGCCGTGTGCCGCGCTGCCAACATCGTGAACCAGTACATGGGAGCGTTCTTGAGCCTTTCCGCTTCTTCGGAAGACGATGAGACCGAAATCCCATCCATCTTCGCTCCTGAGGGACAAGAGTTCAACGCCGAGCTTGACAAGCAGATTGAGGATCTGGACCTTTCGGTACGTTCCTACAACTGCCTGAAGCGCGCAGGCATCCATTCCGTGCGCCAGCTCGTTGAGTTCTCCGAGAATGACCTGCTTAACATCAGGAACTTCGGTGCGAAGTCCATCGAGGAAGTGAAGGACAAGCTCATTTCCATGGATCTCAATTTAAAGCTATAGGAGAGCACGATTATGAGACACCAAAAGAAAGGTCGTAAGCTCGGCACTGACAAGAGCCATACCAAGGCTATGAAGCGCAGCTTGGTCAGCGCACTGCTGCTGAACGACCGTATCAAAACCACTGAGGCTCGTGCCAAGGAGATCCGTCCCGACGTGGACAAGATCATCGGCTGGGCCAAGAAGGGCGATCTCCATTCCCGCCGTCTTGCCATCGCTAAGCTGGGTGGTGACAAGGAACTCGTTCGCGAGGTATTCGAAAAGGTCTCGCAGGGCATGTTTGCTGATCGTCCTGGCGGATACACCCGCATCATGAAGCTTGGATACCGTAAGGGCGACTGCGCTCCGATGGTCATCATGGAGCTTGTGAACGAGACGGTTTCGACGAAGAAGGCAGAGAAGCCTGCAGAGACCAAGAAGGCGAAGCCGAAGAAGGTCGAGAAGGCTGTTGCCGAGGAAGTCGTCGAAGACGCAGAAGCCGAAGAGCTCGTTGACGAGGCTGTCGCCGAGGTCGAGGCCGAGGAAGCCAAGGCTGAGGAAGTCGTCGAAGAGGCTGCCGCTGAGGTTGAGGCTGCAGCTGACGAAGTCGTTGCCGAGGCCGAAGCTGAGAAGGCTGCCGAATAACAACGCGGCAGCATGAAGCCGATTGGCTGCTCGATGTTTGAGAGCAGCAATGGGGGTTAATCAAACGAACCCCGCATCGCGTCATTAAGAAGTGCACCGATTTCGGTGCACTTCTTCTTTTCTGCATTGGGATTATCATGCAGAGTTCATGAGGTGACGACGCTCGGGACCCATCAACGCAGCGTTAGGCAGTCTCTTGCGTTACCATTGTGTCGAAAGAAAACTCGTCAACAGTGGATGCGATGCATCAGGGGGATTGCCGATGCTTGATTTCAAACGTGTACTGGCTGCCAAACCGCGCGAGCATGACGTGGCTGAGAAGGTGAAGCTTTCGACGCCGTGGGGTGAGCAGCTTGACTCAGATGCGGTGCTCAAGGAACATCCGACGCCGCAGTTCGCGCGTGAGGGATGGCTGAACCTGAACGGCTACTGGGATTATGCGATTACGAAGGCCGCCGAGGATAAGGATACGCTGCCGAGTGTTTTCGATGGAAAGATCCTCGTGCCATTCTCACCCGAAGCGCCGCTTTCGGGCGTTGAACGTAGCGTGCATCCCGATGAGATACTGTGGTATCGCCGTATGGTGGATGTTCCGAAGTTGAACGACGATGAACGACTGCTCCTGCATTTCCAGGCAGTTGATTATCGTTGCACGTGTTTCGTGGACGGGCAGGTCGTGGGCTCGCATACGGGTGGATATCTGCCGTTCTTTTTTGATGTCACGGATGCGATAACTGAGATCAAAGGGGCGCATGTTGCTTCGCAAGAAGAAGGAGCCGCGTCATCTTGCCGCATAGAAGTGGTGTTGCGCGTGACCGACCCAAGCGATACCGGCACGCAATTGCGAGGCAAGCAGAAACTATTTCCGAGCGACATTTGGTATACCGCGCAGAGCGGCATCTGGCAAACGGTGTGGTGCGAAGTCGTTCACGCGGCGCATATCGTGTCACTTCGTGTTGATGCAGACCCGAGGAGCGAAGGCATTGCCCTTTATGCTGAGTTGTCGGCTGCGGGAACATTGCATGCAGAGGCTCACGATGCGGAGGGCACTTGCGTCGGCATGGCCTTGACGCATACCGAGGCGGCGGGTGACGCTTTCATAGCAGAGATATCCATTCAGGTCAAAAGCCCGCATCTATGGTCACCCGATGATCCTTATCTATATACCCTGCAGCTCGTCTTCGCTGATGATGAGAGCCCTCTTACTGCCGCAGATCGTGTGGGCTCCTACATTGCATTCCGTACCTGCGAGGTGCATGTAGACGAGAAAGGCGTTCCGCGTTTCTATCTCAACGATGAGCCGCTTTTACTCAAGGGAGTACTCGATCAGGGCTATTGGCCCGATGGCCTTATGACCGCACCCGCTGACGAGGCGCTCGTGTTCGATATTCAAAGTGCAAAAAAGCTCGGTTTCAACATGATGCGAAAGCACATAAAGGTCGAAAGCGAACGTTGGTATTATCACTGCGACCGACTGGGAATGTTAGTGTGGCAAGACATGGTAAGCGGTGGCGGCACGTATGGAAAGTGGTACACAAGCCAGCTGCCTACCCTGTTCAAGGACTTATGGACGCGGTTGTCTGACGAAGGGCCTTCGCATTATGCGCACTTTGCTGCGGAGGATCCCGTCTATCGTAGCGAGTGGCGCAATGCATGCGAAGGAACGATCCGTGCGCTACGTAATCATCCGAGCATCGTGACATGGGTGCTTTTCAACGAGGCGTGGGGACAATTCGACGCGCGTGCTATGACGGATTTCGCACGGAGCTTGGATGCGACACGTCCCATTGATTCAACAAGTGGTTGGTACGACCAGCGTGTGGGGGACTACTTCAGCGTACACAACTATTTCCGAGAGCTGGAGGTCTATCCTGATCCCTTGCGCGAGAAAACAGCCGATGGTGACAGACCTGCGCGCGCATTCGCAACGACTGAATTCGGCGGTCTGACGTGGCATATACCTGGCCACTCTTCCTGCGAGGTCGCATACGGTTACGATTCTTATGAAAACCCCAGGAAGTGGTTCGAAGCGTTGACAGAACAGCTCGCTGTGATGGAGGTCTTAGAAGAGAGTGGTCTTGCCGGGTATGTATATACGCAGCTAACGGATATCGAAGAGGAAACGAATGGATTATTGACCTACGATAGGCGCATTAACAAGATGTATGAAGCCTGCCGGGGATGAAAGGATGCATATGCAACGCACGAAGCTGAGTCGCAAGGCATGGTTTTTAATCGTTGTCGTAGCGCTTACGGGACAGATTGCCTGGGCGGTTGAGAACAACTTCTTCAATCTGTTTATCCAAGATGCGTTTGGCGCATCGTTGTCAGACGTTGCCCTTATGGTGAGCGCATCGGCCATCACTGCGACGGCGACGACCCTATTATTGGGTACGTGGAGCGACCGTGTAGGACGCCGTAAGATCTTTATTGTTGTCGGCACAGTATTGTGGGGTATTTCCATCCTCGTTTTCTCGGTATTGCAGAACATATCTGAGACGCTTGCCGCCGATGCTGCGGCAGCTGCGACGCTAGGCATCTCACTCACTATTGCTTTCGACTGCATCATGACCTTCTTTGGAAGCCTGTCGAATGACTCATGTTTCAATGCATGGATGACAGACATCACCGATGAAACGAATCGCGGACGCGTGGAGGGCGTGAATTCCGCCATGCCCCTTTTGTCGATGCTCGTAGTATTCGGAGGTGCGATGTTCCTCATGATCGTGCGTCCTGATGGCACTGTAACGTACGATTATCCGCTTTTCTTCGCCATCATCGGCGGCATCGTAATAGTCGTGGCGATTCTAACTCTCGTCCTTATGGAGGACTCGCATCCAGAGCCCAAGCGTGATAGCAGCTATTTCCGTGAGCTTGCTTATGGATTCACGCCGACTGCCATGAGCGAGAATCGCCTGCTGTATCTGGTGCTTTTGGCATATTGCGTTTTCTCGACGGCGCTTCAAGTGTTCATGCCCTATTACGTGCTGTACTTGCGATTGCCCTATATACTTGGCGAGAACTACGTGTTTGTCATGGCCCCTGGTATCATCATTGCATCTATATTCACGATCTTCTATGGCCGCCGTGTCGACCGAATCGGCTTCGTGAAGGCAGTCATCATTCCCATCGTGTTGTTCCTTGTCGGTTGTTTGGTGCTCACGTTGCTCACAAACATGATCGGCGTGTTCGTAGGCTCAGTGCTAATGCTGTCGGGGTATCTTTCTGCCGTCGCGTGCATGGCTGCCGAGGTTCGTAACAATACACCTGGCGGTCGTGTAGGCATGGTACAGGGTCTGCGTATCTTCATGGTGGTGCTTATCCCTATGCTTATAGGACCATGGATCGGTTCGACCATCAGTGCTTCATCTGGCGCAATTGCGGGTTTCGGTGTCGTGGGTGATGGCTTCACACCCTCATCGCTCATCTTCCTCGGTGGTGCCATCGTAGGGGCGCTTACGTTTATCGTAGTGGCTATCATCTTCCGATCGAAGAGGCGCGCCAGCAAATAAGCATGTGCGGATTCCCACCATGCAAATGAACAAACGCGCGATGATTGTTCATTGATGCACACACATGTTGGTCTCTATCATGAATATGTGGAAGTCTGCGCTCTATAGACGTATATTCGATAGAAAGAGGCCACGATGCATGCTCGAGTGCTCAAAACTATTGCCATAACCGTTGCGCTGTTTGCTGCGCTTTGCCTTGTTGCCTGCGGGCAATCATCGTCTGGTTCAGGTTCGAACGCCAAGGCGGATGTAAGTAAGAAAACAGTCATCGGAACGCTTGCGACCGAAGACATTCTGCCCATGTGGGTTGCCGAAGAGGAAGGCCTTTTCAAGGATGCGGGCTTGAACGTGGAGATCCATATCTTCCAGTCCGCAACTGAATTGATTGCCGGCGTGGTTTCAGGAGAAGTCGACCTTGCGATGACTGATCCGATGGTGAGTGCCGCAATCGTCGCTAATTCGGGTGTAGACCTGCGTGTTGAATGGATCACGCTTGGTACGACAGCTCAGCAGGGACGCTTCGGCATCATGACGAGCGCTGATTCGGGCATCAACTCACTTGCTGATCTGTCTGGCAAAGGCATCGGTGTAGGTTCGAACACCATTCTCGAATATGTGATGGATGTCCTTATGGAGCGCGCAGGCGTTTCAAAGGAGAATATCGTCGTTACTGAGATTCAGAAGCTTCCTGTGCGTTATCAGGAAATGGAGAGCGGATCGGTGGATGCGGCTGCCCTGCCGGCATCGCTTCTTGCACTTGGCGAATCGCAAGGTTGTGTGCTGCTTGCAGATGATACGCAAGGCGATAACATCTCCCAATCGATTATGGTTGCTCGTACGGCGTATCTTGAAGATAACGGTGGCGAAGCTGTTGCCGAGGCGCTCAAAGGCGTGTGGAACGATGCCGTGAAACGCATCAACGCGAACCCTGAGAAGTATCGCGCGCTCCTTGTGAGCAAGGCAAACCTATCGGACGCGATCGCAAGCAGCTATCCCATTAGCGAATATCCTGCGTGTCAGCTGCCAACCAATGCCATGATCGACCCCGTGCTTGCATGGATGCAGGAGAAGGGCTACCTGGAAAAGAATCTTACGTATGATCAGTCGACCGGAGCATTCAAACTTGCGTAGCGTTAAGGGCGAGACAATGGTGGTCGATGAATGAACCTGAGTCTGCAACATATTTCCGTGTGCTATGACAATGCCGATGGTACGCAGCTCGAGGCTGTCCGTGACGTCTCTCTCGAAGTTGAAGGCGGTCAGGCGGTCGCGCTCATCGGCCCTTCTGGGTGCGGGAAATCGACGCTGCTGCGCATTGCGTGCGGTCTGCTCACGCCAACGAGCGGTTCGGTACGCATTGGAGGGGAAGAGCTTGCAGGACCCCGTTCCGCGACAGCGCTCATCTTGCAAGATTTCGGGCTGCTTCCGTGGAAGACGGTCTACAAGAATGCCGAGCTTGGCTTACGTATCCGCGGTGTTTCAAAAGACGAGTGCAAGAAGCGCACCATGCATGCGCTCTCGCAGGTGGGGCTTGCCGATATGGCGAATCGCTATCCCAAGGAGCTTTCTGGTGGCATGCAGCAACGCCTCGCGCTTGCTCGTGCACTTGCGCTCGATGTGGACTTGTTGCTGATGGACGAGCCACTGTCGGCTCTCGATGCCCTATTGCGCGAGTCGCTCCAAGAGACGCTCCTCAAGCTATGGCATGAAAACCGTCATGCGCATGTTCTCGTGACGCATTCCATTGAAGAGGCGGTCTATCTAGGACAACGGATCGTTGTGTTCAGTCCCCGACCCGCAAGTGTTGCGGCTGTGATTGACAATCCGCATATGGGTGAAGAAGGTTTTCGTACATCGCAGGCATATTTCGAATGTTGCACAGAGGTCCGCGAGGCGTTGAACCGCGTGGTGGCAACCGATGCGCGCAGCGAAGCCAGTCAAGAAGGGCGGCTCGCATGAAAAACTCGCGCATGATCCTTAAACGAATCGGCTGCTATGTCTTCGCGATAGCGTTCGTGCTCGCCGGTTGGCATATCACGGCGGTCCTTCTGAAGACGCCTGCTTTGCCGACACCTGCCGAAACGATTCCCGTGTTCACTCAGTATGCGATCTCGATGTGGCCTGATTTCTTAATCAGCCTCGAACGCGTTGTGCTCGCACTCGTCATTGCAGCAGTGCTCGGCGTACCATGTGGTCTCGCACTCGGTCGCAGTCCGCGGCTCGATGCGTTGTTCGGACCCGTGCTTTACATCATGTATCCGCTGCCGAAAATCGTGCTGTTGCCCATTCTGCTCGTCTTGCTCGGACTTGGTGGAGCACCGAAGATCGCGCTCATCGCACTCACCATTTTCTTCCAAATCGTCGTTGTCATGCGTGATGCTGCGAAAAGCCTGCCAGAACAGACCATCGAGTCAGTACGCTCGCTTGGTGGAAGCAGATGGGATGTGTGGCGGCATGTGATTATCCCTGCGTCGACTCCTGATCTGTTCACGACTTTGCGTGTGAGTTCCGGCATCGCCATTGCCATCTTGTTCTTTGCTGAAGCTATCGTCGGCTCGACGGGTCTCGGACATTTCATCATGGAATCGTGGTCTATGGTGAACTACCCACGCATGTTCGCAGGCATCATCGCCTTCGCACTGCTTGGCGTGATTCTTTATGCGATCTTCGATATCGTTGAGCGTCGTCTAACGAGGTGGAAGCGCTAGCGCTGCAGCGCAAAATGGTAAACCAAGTGCAGCAGCTTCTCGGGCGAAACGCCATGCGGATTCTGCAACCATCGAGAAATCATGAATAGCGCACCCGATAGCGTGTATTCCAAAACCAGGTCGGTTTCCTGCTCGCTTTTCTTGGGATCCTTGTGAAGCACATAGGTGAGCCACAGCGGCTTAAGCAAGCCCTTCAGCTGTGCGGTGAATGCGGGATCGCCGTGTGGTCCGAGCAACACGACAACGTATTCACGCTGTTCGGTATAGAAGTCCAGCACGCCTTGCATGCAATCGATCGGCTCATCACCGGCATTAAGGCGCTGCATGCATGTTTCAACGCAGCTTGACATCTGTTGCAGCAAGTCATGCTCAATGGTGCTCAGCACATCGTAGATGTCTTGGAAATGCAGGTAAAACGTGCCACGGTTGTAGCCGGCGAGCTGTGCGATTTCGCTGACAGTGATCTGCTCGATCGGCTTTGCGGCATACAGTTTCCAAAACGCCTGCTTGAGGTCGTTTTCGGTCTGTTCGGTCTGTTCAGGGCGCTTTCTCATTGATGCATCCATCATAACGTATTTTGGGCCGATGCAAGCTCGCCTGCAACCGCCTGTGCGGGGATAATGCCGTACGCTTTGGTGCTCATTCGCTATAATGGGGCAGGACTATCATCTTGAACAAAGGACAAACTCGTGGATGATTCGTTGAATGGCTTCACCGGTTTTGCGAACAAGGGTCAGCACAGTGTGCCGCGATATGTGCGCAGGGACACGGGAACGTATTCCGATGAGCCGCTGCAGTTCGATCCGAACCAACTGCAGGATATCTCGCCTCTCGATCGGCGCTGGGCGTGGGTTGAAATCGACCTTAATGCCATTAAGCACAATACCCAGCAGATTCGCAGCCGTATTGGCCGCGAACGGCGCCTGCTCGCTGTTGTAAAGTCAGATGCATATGGCCATGGAGCAGTGCGTGTGGCGAAGATGGCGCTTAACTCTGGAGCCGATTATCTGGGTGTTGCGACAATCAGCGAGGCCATTGAATTGCGCGAAGCACTGATAAACGCACCGATTCTCATCCTTTCCCAGCCTCCCGAAACAGCCATTCCGCTGCTTTTAGGTTACAAGGTCATGCCGACGGTGTACACGCCCGATTTCGCCATCCAATATGCCGAAACAGCTGATGCGTACGGTATGGATGCGCCGTTCCATCTGGCGGTCAACACGGGCATGAACCGCATAGGCGTGCGTTTCGACGAAGTCGTCACATTCCTGCAGCAGATCAGCTTCCACCGTGCGCTCAAGCTTGCGGGAACGTTCACGCACTTCGCTACGGCTGATGAGAGTGAAACGCTCGATTTCCAGCGTCAATTCAAGCGTTTCGTGCAAGCGATCAATGCGATGACTGCTGCGGGCTTTGATCCCGGTATCGTGCATTGCGCCAATTCGGCGGCGGCGATTCGTTTCCCTGAGACGCACTGCGATATGGTTCGTTGGGGCATCTCGCTATATGGTTTGCATCCAAGTTCGCAAACACGTCCGCTTATCGACCTGCAGCCAGCAATGAGCGTGCATGCACGCATCACCGATGCACGTTTCGTGCCCATGAGCGAAGGCGTGAGCTATGGCCTGCATTATCGCAGTCCTGGTAGCGTCAAGATCTGCACCATTCCCATCGGCTATGCCGACGGTTTCAACCGCTTGCTATCAAGCAAGACGGATGTGATCTTCCAGGGTCGGCGCTATAAGCAAGTGGGCAATATCTGCATGGATCAGTGCATGTTCGAGGTAGATTTGCGCTCACGCGGTTCTTACCGAGCTCGCGAGCCGCAGATTGGCGATGAGGTGCTTGTGCTCGGTCGCCAAGGAGATGCAGTCATCACGCTTGACGACATGGCGAACACATGCGGTACCATCTCATACGAGTTGGCGTGCAATTTCGGATTGAGAATGCCGAAGGTGTACGTATGAGCAAGCCGCACATCCCGTTACCTGACATCGAAGCTCAGGCTGCGCAATGCCGCCGCTGTCCTTTATGCGATGGCCGTACGCAGACGGTGTTTGGAGTTGGAAACCCAAATGCGCGCGTTCTGTTTATCGGAGAGGCACCTGGCAAGAACGAAGATCTGCAAGGCGAACCTTTCGTCGGAGCAGCGGGGAAGTATCTGGATGAGTTGCTAGGGATCGCGGGGCTGAAACGCGAAGAAGTGTATATCGCGAACGTCCTCAAATGTCGTCCGCCTGGTAATCGCAATCCTCGTCCCGAAGAAATTGAAGCATGTGCGCCATTCTTACGCGAGCAAACGCGTACCATCGATCCCGAGTTTATCGTAACGCTTGGCAATTTCGCGACGAAGTTCGTCCTGAAAACCGAGATAGGCATCACTCGTCTGCATGGCACGCTGCAGCAGGCGGGCAAGTTCAAGGTGTTTCCGATCTTCCATCCTGCAGCAGCTCTCTACGATGGCTCTAAACGCATCGCTTTAGAAGACGATTTCACGACCTTGGGCGAATTGCTTGCTATAGCGAACGAGATCGAGGACAAATAGCTCCCCTTACAGCTGTGTTTTTTCGCTGCATTGGCAGGCGAGATAGCGCGCACAGCGTGGCTTTCGCTATACTGAAATCCGACGCAAGCCGAGTGTATTCGATGGGCTTGAGCGGCGACATGTCCCGAACCTGGTCAGGTCTGGGAGGAAGCAGCCATAAGGGACCGCTGACGAGCGCTCAAGTCTGCCGAGAACACTCGGCTTAGTCTTTGCTGGGCAACAGTGTCATAGGCAGCCAAAGGACACCATGGGAATCATCGATTTCTTCGTCAACTTGCTGAAAGATCCTCGCGGCGCAATCGCCGGATGGATAATTGCGCTCGGTCCCATTTGGGTATACACGCCGCTCTTCCTCGTCGTTTTCGTCGAAACCGGTCTCGTGTTCTTTCCTTTCCTGCCTGGCGATTCTCTCCTGTTCGCAGCGGGCGTGTTCTCAGCAGATGGTGGCGGACTCAATGTTTGGGTGACGCTTATCGTGTTTTATGCCGCAGCCATTCTGGGTAATACGTCGAATTACTGGATTGCCCGCTTCTTCGGAGAGCGCATCATCGATTCAGGCAGGGTGAAGGCACTCACACCTGAACGTATGGCTAAGCTTGATTACTTCTTCGAACGTTTCGGCGGTCTTACCATCATCATCACACGGTTCATGCCCTTCTTCCGCACGTTCGCGCCTTTTATCGCAGGTACCGGTCACATGCCGTTCGGGCGCTTTACGTTCTTTAATGCGGTTGGCGGTATTTCATGGGTGAGCCTGTTCGTTCTTGTCGGCTATTTCTTCGGCGGCATCCCGTTCGTCCAAGATCATTTCGAAATAATCATCCTGGGAATCGTCGGTGTATCGGTGCTTCCTGCTATTATTGGAGCAATCAAAGCAGCTTTAGCAACGCGCAAGGCGAATAAGGATAAGGCAGGTGCATGATGGCTGAGGCTTTGTATCGCAAGTATCGCCCGCAAGTTTTCGATGAGGTTGTGGGTCAAAACGCTATCGAGCGAACGCTGCGCAATGCGATCGATCAAGATAAAGTCAGTCACGCCTATCTGTTTTGCGGCCCGCGCGGCACAGGAAAGACTACGACAGCGCGCTTGCTCGCAAAGGCGCTTCTGTGCGAGAACGGTCCGACCTCGACGCCTGATGGAACATGCGAGGATTGCGAGCTCATCGCTGCAGGTGAGCATCCAGACGTGTACGAACTGGATGCAGCGAGCCGTACGGGCGTAGAGAACGTTCGCGAGGAGATCATAGGTCGCGTGCAATTCGCTCCGACGCGCGGCAAGCGGAAGATATACATCATCGATGAGGTGCATATGCTCTCGACGGCGGCGTTCAATGCGCTGCTCAAGACGCTTGAGGAGCCGCCATCGCATGTTGTATTCATCCTATGCACCACCGATCCACAAAAAGTCCCTGAAACCATCCACTCGCGTTGTCAGCGTTTCGATTTCCGTCGAATCGCGCATGAGGCAATCGTGAGCCGATTGGGCGCGGTATGCATGGCGGAAGGCGTCGAGTTCGAAGGCGAAGCGCTCGATTTGGTTGCGCATCGCGCAGAAGGCGGAATGCGCAATGCACTGACCGCGCTCGAGCAGCTCATCGCCTACGAGGGAGGTAAAGTAACCCTCGAGGGCGCTGAGAGCTTGTTAGGCTCTATCGCTTCGAGCGATATGGTGCGAATCCTGCAAGCAATCGGTACACGCGATGCCGTAGCGTGCTTCACATGGGTCGCTGATTTCTTGGAGACAGGTTCCGATCTTGCGCAATTCGTACGAGATCTCGCGGAGCGCGTCCGTGACTTATATGTCCTTTCGTTGGCAGGCGAGTCGGTTTCGCTCGAAATCAACGAGGAAACGCGCCAAGAGCTCGTATCGGTGCTGCCCCTTTTCGGAGCCGATCGACTCACTTTCCTCATGGGCGTGCTTGGTGACACGATTGCCGATTTGAAAACATCGACGAATCCGCGTCTCTCGTTTGAAATCGCTCTAACGCGTATGATTCGTCCGCAAACCGATCTGTCGCTCGGAGCTTTAGCCGCACGCATCGAAGCGCTTGAGGCGAGGCAAGCTGCAATGCCGATGCATGTCATTCCCGAAAATGCGGGATCTACACAACGTGCTGCAGCCGATGTCGGCTTTCCTGTTGAGAAGAAGACGCCTGCGATAAAGCAGGATACCAAGTCAGATGACGCTGCTGCACCCAAGTCGACTGCTATCACGCCAACTGCCGGCGCGAAAGAAGAGCAAGGCGCTCCCCAAGCAATCGCAGTGACTCCAGAGGATAACGGACAGCCTGTTGCTGCACCGAGTGAAATGCCCGCTAAGCAGGGGGCATATGATTTGACGAACCCTGCGGCGTTGCAGCGTTTCTGGCAAGCTGCGCTCGCTCTCATCAAGAAGGAGAAAGCAGCCTATCATGTGCTTCTTCTCAACACCAAACTGACGTACGATGCGCAAACTGCATCGTTGGCAATCGGATTCCCGGCCGAGAGTGAATTCGCGTTCAAAGCATTCCAAAAGCCCGAGGCAAGCTCTGTGGTCGAAAAGGCCATTGCCCAAGCTTATTCGGCACCGCTAGCATTCTCGTACATGCAATTGCCGAAAGAGACTTCTCGGGGAGCTGCATCGCCCGCATCGCAGACGGCGGCAGGATCCGTAGCGGCACCCGTGCGCGCCGATAGCGCGATACATAATGATTCTGCTGTGGCCAAGATGGTGTCTTCAGAAAATCCAGTCCAGAATGCATCAATGGATTCTGCCAGCAACATGAATTCGCCGGCATACGAAGAGGTTTCTGCTTTCGACGATGATGTCGTTCCGCTCGATGCATATGAGGAATGGGCGCCAAATCCGGCTCGGGAAGAAGATGTGGTTTCGCAGCAGGTTGGGGAGTCTGAGGACTCATCTCAGAAAGAATTATCGGATTTGAAAGACGCGCTTTCGCTTTTCGGCGACGGCGTGATGATAGAGCAATGGAATTAACGAACTGCCATATGGCGTGCGTTCGAAAAGGATAGGAGAGTATAACCATGGTTGATATGAAGAAACTGATGAAGCAGGCTCAGAAAGCACAGCTTGAGCTCAATCGAGTTCAGGAAGAGATAAAAACGCTTACATATGATTCCAGTGTTGGCGGCGGTGCCGTGAAGGCGACCGTGAACGGCAGCTTGGAGCTCGTGAGCTTAACCATCGATCCGAGTGCTGTGGATCCGGATGATGTCGAGATGTTGCAAGACTTGGTCTGCTCTGCAGTCAATGAGGCTCTGCGTGGGATGAATGAAATCAGTGCTCAACGCCTGAACGCTGTTACGGGTGGCATGGGCTTTCCTGGTTTCTAGGGGGCGATGATGTACGCTGCTCCGTCCATTCAGGTCTTGCTCGACGAGCTTGAGCGTCTTCCCGGCATCGGACCCAAAAGCGCCCAGCGCATCGCATACTGGATTCTCAATAGCGATCGTGCAACGGTGTTGCGTTTGTCTGATGCTATCGTCGAGGTGAAAAACACGGTGCATTTTTGCAGCCGATGCTTCAACTATGCGCAAGATGATCTGTGCCAGATCTGCGAAAGCCCGCAACGAGATGCAAGCGTCATCTGCGTCGTTAGCGAACCACGTGACATTCCGCCCATCGAGCGCACTGCGGTTTTTTCTGGCGTGTACCACGTCCTCGGTGGCGCGCTTTCTCCCATGGAGGGCATCGGTCCCGACAACCTTCATATTGCCGAGCTTATGAAACGCCTTGCGAGTGAAGACGTTACGGAGGTAGTTATCGCGACAAACCCCAACGTTGAGGGAGAGACCACAGCAGCATATCTTGCGCGGCTCATCAAGCCGCTCGGCATCACGGTCACACGTCCTGCAAGCGGCTTACCCGTTGGCGGTGATCTCGAGTTTGCCGACGAAGTCACGCTTGGGAGAGCCTTGGAGGCACGACGCCCGCTCTAGGTTTTTCATTTGAGGAATAAAATGACGTAAAACGTTCCCGCATGATGCACGAACGATGTATTCCGTGTATCATCTGCGGTACGGTTTTAGGTGCGAATCGATGCGTCGAGTTTGCGTTTCTCGCGCATCGTATACAGGAGAGAAAAGATGGACAGACCAAGTCCAGCAGTTGCCATAGTCGGTCGTCACAATTCAGGGAAGACGACGTGCATCGAGCGGCTTATAGCCGAGTTGGTTAGACGCGGCCACGATGTAGGCAGCATCAAACATCACAGCCATAAGGGCTTCGATATCGATTATCCTGGGAAGGATTCCTATCGTCACCGGGCAGCTGGGGCAAGCGAGACGATAATCGCCGCCCCTGGGCAAATGGCCCGCATTAAGTCGCTCGATGGGGAGCTTGAATGCAGCGAATTGGTTCGCAGTATGCCCAACCACGATGTGGTCATCGTAGAAGGCTATCGCAAGAGCGGTCTGCCGACCATCGAGATTATGCGCGCTGCCAACGCATCCGACGCGAAGGTTGCCGAGGCGTTCGTGCGTGGTGCTCGCGAGGGGTGGCCTTTAGGGGCTGATTTCACGCAACTTTCAAAGGACCTCGCACCGAACGAGAAAGTGCCCACGGGCGACACCGTTGCGGTTGTCACGGACATTCCGAGCGCTATCGAAGCAGCTGAAGTCTACGGGATTCCCTCGTTTGCTCTTGACGATACCGTTTCGCTGGCGAACTTCGTCGATGATCGTTTTGTCCGTCCGCACATCAGCGTGGTCATACAAGCAGGTGGCGAGAGCCGCCGCATGGGTCGCAGTAAGGCTACTGTGCCGTTTGCAGGTCGTCCGCTCATCTGCCGTCTCGTTGAACGCCTCAGCCCTGCCGCCGACGAGATCGTCATCACTACCAACGAACCGCAGAACCTGGCATTTCTGCAAGAGGAGTATCCCGAACTGGCAATTCGCTTGGTTCGTGACGCATATGATTTCCGCGGTGCCTTGCCAGGCTTGTATACCGCATTGAATGCTGCTTCATACGACCATGTTGCGGTTGTGGCATGCGACATGGTTTTCGCGAGCCCGGCGCTCGTCGTTGCCGAATCTACCGCGATGGGCGCGCACAACAGCGATGCGGTCGTTCCGGTTAATAAGCACGGATACGAGCCGTTCCATTCCGTATATCGCAAAAGCAAATGCTTACCGATCATCAAGGAGACGATCGATACGGGATCGAAGACGGCGCAGGCATTCTTCAATCGCGTGAACATCTTCCCGTTCACGCAGGAAATGGTGCTCAAGGTCGAGCCCATGGGCGGTTGTTTCATCAACGCGAATACACCCGAAGAGCTTGCAAATCTTGAAAAGAACTTCGTCAGCTAGGAGGTTTCCATGCGTCAAGGCAGTGCACCGAACTTTTGCCCTCCGGTTGAAGAGGGGGTTACATTCACCTTCCAAGATGAGGCAGGGGAGCTTGTCGAACTGGAATTCCTTGGATTGATACTGCACAACAATCGGCGCTATGGCTTCTTCTTCCCCGTGACGGAGGATGCTCCTGTTGGCTCATCGGGCCAGGTTATCATCTTAGAGGTGACCGAACTCGATGAAGAGGGCCAACCTTTTGAGTTCGAGCTTCTTGTGGATGAGGGTATCGCTGAAGAAGTTTACGAAGATTTTCGTGAAGCAACGAAAGACCTCTACGATTTCTCTAGCTGATCATTGCGAAGGCATATTTAAGGCTTGCAATAACCGCAGGGTTGGTACCCCATCTCGATAGCTTCTTCACGCGTGCCTGCGAAATACATGCGATTCCATGCTTTGATGTCATGCACCGACGAGCAATCCGGTCTATGGAATTTCAGCGAGAAGGTGTTCAACACATATGTCACCTGTTCATCGGGGATGAAAGTCTTTTCCGCTACCGTATTTTCGGAGATAGTGCCATCGGCATGCGTGTAGCCCGTTGAATAATCGATTTCCACACCTGCTTCGACATTGAAGCAGAATCGGCAGAACGACAATCCCGCGCCATCATCCTCGACCGACTTCGCTTCAATCAACACACCGCGCGCAACAGGCTCATGGCCCTCGTAGATGGGTGTGACGCGATACAACACGTGATTGCCCGTACTTACGATGTAATAAAGCGTCCGCTCTTCAAGTGACAGCATCCCCCTTGTGTTGAGCGAATATGTACCCGTGATGAGATTTTTTGCGTTGGCGTCGCCGCCGCCGAGAGCGAATGCGATGAGATGGGAGCGGTTATACACCCATCGATCCTCGATCCACGGATACTCAGCGTTGTGGAATCCAGCTGGCGTAACCTTTTGGAGGTCTGAGCGAGGTCCTTGCGGAAGCGTTTCCTTGCCAAGAAGACCTACTGCTTGACCGCATTGCCCGAAACTATTGATTTCGGAGAATTCTATAAAAGGAGCAGTTGTGTTCAGGATGTCTGAAAAATCAGGTTCGTCATCGTGAACCACGATAGATAGTTCGCTCTCGTATGCAGGAGCGACGAACGTCTGCGAGAATACTTCGATTTCCGCCGAGCGGTTCTCCGTACTTTGCTGCTTCGGTTTCTCGGCGACGCATCCACCGAGCGCTTCGAGGCAGGAGAGCGCGAGCAGACAGGCGAGCACAATGCTCGCCAAACTGGCGAAGCGCAATCGCTGTCTAGAAACCTCGATTCTGTGCATGGATTATCCTTTCTTGTCGGACACTGTGTCTGCACAGTACGCGCATTCGCGCAATCGCTTCATCGGCTCAAAAACCATGTTTGGAAATGTGTTCGTGCCGTTTGGGCGCGTCACTTTCCGTCTGCCGTTCAACTTGCACTTCATAATCTATTCACAATTCGCCATCATTATAATCGAGCACGCTTGGTCTTCAATCTCAGAGACCAAGCGTAGTTATTTCTCTGGAGAGTCCCGAATATAGACGGGCGCCGAAGGTGTAAGGTAGCATTCCCCAGCTATCGATCTCTCAGGCAAACGGACAGGGCACTTCTCTCGTAACGAAGGAGTGAAAATGGATGAATTAATTGAGACAATTGGTGGGGCTATTGGTGCGGCTGATAGTTTCGTGTGGGGCCTTCCCCTCATCGTCATTCTGGTCGGTACACATCTGTACATGACCGTCCGCACGAAGTTTATTCAGCGTAAGGTCTTCACCGGCATCAAGCTTTCCTTTGCGAAAGACAAGCAAGCACAAGGCAATATCAGCCAGTTCGGCGCTCTGACTACAGCGCTTTCCGCCACCATCGGCACTGGCAACATCGTCGGCGTTGCAACAGCCATCGTCAGCGGCGGCGTCGGCGCTGTGTTCTGGATGTGGATTATCGGTGTCTTGGGCATCGCGACCAAGTACGCTGAGACGCTCATCTCTGTAAAATACCGCGTCAAGGATCACAAGGGCGATATGCTCGGTGGCGCGATGTATGCGCTCGAGCGTGGTTTCAAGGGTAAGACCTGGGCTAAGGTCGTTGCTGTCCTGTTTGCGTTGTTCGCGGCGCTTGCCTCATTCGGCATCGGTGGTGCTGTGCAGTCCAACTCGGTTTGCGGTATCATCACCGAGTATTTCCCGCAAATCCCAATCTGGGCTGTCGGTATCGTCATGGCGATCCTTGTTGCCGTCGTCATTCTTGGTGGCATCAAGTCTATCTCCCGCGTATGCGAGAAGATCGTCCCGTTCATGGCAATCTTCTATGTGGTCTGCTGCATCATCATCATTTGCATGAACGGTGCATATTTCATCGATGCAGTGAAGTACATCGTCATCTGCGCGTTCGATCCTGCGGCTATGGGCGGTGGCGTCCTTGGCTTCACTCTTGCAGCGGCCCTGCGCTTCGGCGCTGCCCGCGGTTTGTTCTCCAATGAGTCTGGTATGGGTTCTGCGCCTCTGGCTGCCGCGAACGCCACGACTCGCAATCCTGTCCGCCAGGCGCTCGTGTCCATGACTGGCACCTTCTGGGATACGGTTATCGTTTGCGCCATCACCGGTATCACGCTGACTACGGCCATCCTCGCTTCGCAGGGTGACCCTACCGGCATGTATGAGACCTTCATGTCCGGCGGTTTCGGCAAGGGCCTGCAGCTCACCGTCGCCGCGTTCAACCAGGTTCCCATCTTCGGTCCGATCGTTCTGGTCGTCGGCATGGTGCTGTTCTCCTACACCACGATGCTCGGCTGGAGCTGGTATGGCAACCGTGTTATCACCTATCTGTTCGGCAAGAAAGCCATCCGTCCGTATCAGATCATCTTCCTGATCTTCATCATCCTCGGCGCTATTGGTGGCAGCGCGGCTCTTGCAAGCGCGGCTTGGGACTTTGCCGACCTGATGAATGGCCTCATGGTCGTTCCGAACGTCATCGCAATGTGGGCGCTCGCCAAGGTCATCTCCCGCGATACGCAGCACTATTGCTATGACGGCAATCTCGACGAGATCGACGAGACTGAGATCCCGATGATCGAGAGCAAGTAGTTTCAAGGCGAAAGGCAAGGCGCTTCGAATTCTTGCCACATAACTCGGAGGAAGCATCCCGCTCGCCGTTTGTGGCGGGCGGGATGTTCTCGGTAGGAACACGTGTGAGGAGCGCATGCGGCTCATGCGCTACAATGACAGCCTATGGAATCATTGATGGACATACTGCTTGACGTTCTGATCGACGCGGCGAAGGATACGCTGCTCGTCATTCCGTTCCTGCTGGTCACGTATATCATCATGGAGTGGATCGAGCATAAGACCTCCGACGCATCGAAGCAGGCTATCCGCAAAGCGGGATCCGCCGGACCGATTGTCGGCGCGCTGCTCGGTGTTGTACCGCAGTGTGGCTTCTCTGCTGCAGCTGCTACGTTCTATGCAGGTCGTGTCATCACGTTGGGAACGTTGTTTGCAGTCTTCCTTTCCACATCCGATGAGATGCTGCCGATATTCATTGCCGAACAGGTTTCGATCGATACGATTCTCTCGATTCTCGGCGTGAAGGTAATCATCGGTTTGGTGCTCGGGTTCCTTGTCGACTTGGGCATTCGCTTGGTTCGCAAATCGCAGCCGTCGCTTGCCATCGGCGAGCTTTGCGAAATCGCGGGATGCCATTGTGACGAGAGATGTGCAGGTTGCGAGATCGATTGTGAGAAATGCAAACATATCGGTATCACACTTGAGGCACAAACACTGACACCCGAAATGTGCGGATGTGGCCACGAGCATGAGACGGGCTACACTGATGCACACGAGCATCATCATGCGCACGAGCATCATGAGCACGGTAATGGCTCTATCCTGAAGAGCGCGTTGAAGCACACGTTGCAAATCACGGTGTTTCTCTTCGTCATCACATTGGTCTTGAACATCGTGCTCGAATTCGTAGGTGCTGAGGCGCTTGCAGCGTTCGTCGGTGCGAATCCGATTGCTTCCGTATTCGCGAGTGCGCTGGTTGGCTTGATTCCAAACTGTGCGGCGAGCGTACTCATTGCGCAACTCTATATCGAAGGAGTGCTTGGTGCTGGGGCGATGATGGCTGGGCTTCTGGTCAGCGCAGGAGTGGGTTTGCTCGTACTCGTACGAACGAACCGCCATCAGAAGCAGAATGCAGCCATCGTAGCGGGACTCTATGTTGTAGGCGTTGTGTGCGGACTTGCAATCATGTCGCTCGGCATTACGTTCTAGTGCATTCTCAAGTAAACCCGATAGGATATTCCGCCTGATGCTCATAAACTAATAGGCAAGGAAGAAAGCGAGGAGAGTATATGAGCAAGAAGCTTATAGTGGCGATATTCATTGCAGCTTTGGCAATGATGCTCGTAGCATGCGGAGGGTCGGGCTCGAATGCATCGAGCTCTTCGTCAAGCTCGAATGCAAGTCAGTCCAAAAACGTAGGTGATTCCATCACAATGCATGAAGTCTACTGCATCGATGATGCGGATACGTATGACGAGTATCAAATTGTCTACTTTACTGCGGGTTCGCACACGCTCAAATCACTCGTTGATATCATGCAGATGCCGAAGAGCACGGGAGTTACGCAGGAATACCTGGAGGATTTCGATCTCGATACGATTTATCCGAACTTCAGCAAGTTCAGCTTCGCATCGAAGGCCGTCTACGATGATGGCGACTATTACTCTGTCGTAATCCGCTTCGATGACCTTGACGTGAAAGAGAACCTTCTCCAACTTCACGATAACGGCATCTTGGAGCTTGTCAATCGTAATGTCGATAACGCTGATGCCGATAGCCTGATGAGCGCCATGGAGAAAGGCGGCGCGCAGAAGGTGAGCCTCGCCGATTATGAGAAACTCGGATTGACCAAATATCTATAGGATCTTTCGATATGCGTTATGAGAAGACCCGTCGGCTTCGAAGCCGACGGGTCTTCTCATTAGAGTCTGGTGCTGAACGCCTTGCGGTACATCACAACAACCGCCTTGATGACATCGCTTCGGTGCAGGGCTTGGAGAGCTTCGTTAATCTGCTCGAACGGGAAGGTGGTGACAAGCTTTTCGATGGGGAAGAGCCCTTGCTTATGGTATTCGATGAGCTGCGGAATGAATTCCTTGGGAACCGAATAGCCCTCGCTCACGCCAATTAGGCTCTTTGCGCCGAGGTCGGCTGCCATGCTAAGTTCGATGGTGCAATTGCCGGCAGTTACAACTTTACCCAGATAATTGCATGATTTCAACGCGGCTTTCAGCAAGAAGTCCATTCCGCTCGTTTCAAGTGCGGCATCGACGCCAGTCGGCACGATTTCATGGATTGCCGCAACAAGATCATCAACCTCTTTGCTGTTGATGACGTGCGTGGCACCGAGTTCGGGAGCAAGCGCGAGGCTTTTCTCCTTGATGTCGACTGCGATGATGGTTTCGGCACCAGCTATCTTGGCTGCCATGATTGCCGCCATGCCAACAGCACCGCATCCGAAGACGACGAACGATTGTCCGGGGGTCATCTTCAGGCTATTCAATACGATTCCCGCACCTGTTTGCAGACCGCAGCCTAAAGGCCCCGCGAGCGTTAGATCGAAATCAGGGTCGAGCTTTACGGCGCTTTTCGCTTCGACTACTGTGTGGCTCGCAAACGATGCCTGTGCGAAGAACATGCCGATATCTTGCACTCCATCTGCAGTTTCGCGCGTCAAGCGTGTGGTTCCATCCGGCATATACCCGCCGAAGCTGAGTTTCTTAGAAAGCTCACAGGCATACGGTTTATTGTCTTTGCACGGCTTGCATTCACCGCAGAATGGATACGAAATCGCAACGTGATCGCCTGGGACGAACTCGGTTACGTTGCTTCCGACTGCTTCGACGATGCCTGCGCCTTCATGTCCGAGGACGTAATTCATACGCGACATAAACGGGATAACTCCCATTCGGCCTGCCTCGTCAGTGTGGCAAATACCGGATGCTACCATTTTGACGAGGATCTCGTCTGGTTTCGGATCAGCTAATTGGATGGTCTCGATGCTTAATGGCGCACCGAACTCGTTGACAACGGCGGCTTTGATATCCATAAGCGGCTCCTTCGAACTAACGGGATGGACTGTCAAATTTCGAACTAGGGAAGTGCATAGTGGTGCTTGAATCGAGTGTATCACATGTGCTTTGCCGTTTGTGAGGGACAATTCGAAACCATGGAGTCGCATAGTCGTTCCTTGACCTTCATGCAGGGCACCGTTACAATAAGCAATTGCGCTTCGGCGAAGTGGGCTGTTAGCTCAGTTGGCAGAGCAGGGGACTTTTAATCCCAAGGTCGAGGGTTCGATTCCCTCACGGCCCACCACTTTTTGCGCGCGAATGATGGCCCATCGTCCAACGGCAGGACTCTGGTTTTTGGTGCCAGCTATCTAGGTTCGAATCCTGGTGGGCCAGCCAAAACACTTACCGCCCTAGGGGGCGGTTTTCTTTTATGCTAGGATGCCTATATGAGGCTTTTTATTGCTGCAGAATTACCGGATCCTATACGGGAGGCGCTTGCGGAGACATCCGCGGCCTTGCGTGATTGCGTGCACGGCAGGTTCGTTGCAAGTGATTCTTTTCATGTCACGTTGGCTTTTTTAGGCGAAGTACCAGGTAATCGTGTGCCTGAGCTTCAAGATGCACTTGATCGCGCATGCGCTTTGCATCGAACTTTCTCTGCCCAGCTTGGTGAGCTTGGCTGCTTTGGGAAACGTACCAAAGCAACACTGTGGCAGGGTTTCCGAGATCAAGCTCCTTTCGCATCCCTTGCAGCTGATGTGCGCACGCAACTCACACGTATTGGCTTCGAGTTCGATTCTAAGCCGTTTCGTCCTCACATAACGCTGATGCGTGCCGCTGATCTTTCAAGCGGGATGCTTCCCTCTTGCTGTCAAGCAAAGGGAATCATCTCGCGTATAACGCTGTTCAGCTCCGATTTATCGGGGAAGCGTCCTGTCTATACCGCTCTTCATACCGTCTCTCTCGAGCATTGTACGCAAGATTGGCAAACCCCACCCGAATAACCGAATGGCAGCCGTCCACATGCGTATCGCCTGCGTATTTCGAGTTGTGGCGAAAAATATGCGTGTGACATGCCAATATACGCAATACGCAAGGTTTTCCATTATGTATGCTGAACCTGCATTGTGTTAGTTCGTCTTAAGAAGGGCAAACGATGGCAAAGGTTTCAGAGATCTACGGCTCTATGGTGTTCAATGAGCATACGATGCAAGAGCGTCTTCCATCTGCGACGTATAAGATTCTGCTCAAGACCATCAAGGAAGGCCAGCCGCTTGACATCGAGGTAGCGAATGTCGTGGCGCATGCCATGAAGGAGTGGGCTATCGAGAAAGGTGCGACGCACTTCACACATTGGTTCCAGCCGCTTTCAGGCGTAACAAGCGAGAAGCACGACAGCTTCCTCGATCCGTGCCCTGACGGGCGTGCCATTATGAGCTTTTCGGGCAAAGAGCTCATCCAGAGCGAGCCTGATGCGTCGAGTTTTCCGTCGGGTGGTTTGCGTGCAACGTTCGAAGCACGTGGATATACGGCATGGGATCCGACGAGCTACGCGTTCATCAAAGACGAGGTGCTGTGCATTCCCACGGCATTTTGCAGCTATACAGGTGAGGCGCTCGACAAGAAGACGCCGCTTCTGCGTTCGATGAATGCCATCGAAACGCAGGTCAAGCGCACACTTGCTCTTTTCGGGGAACATCCGAAACGCGTAAGCGTCTCTGTTGGGTCCGAGCAGGAGTTTTTCCTGATTCCCGAAGTGGAGTATGCACGCCGTGAGGACTTGGTTCTTACGGGTCGTACGCTGTTCGGGTATGCGCCGTGTAAGGGTCAAGAACTTGAGGAGCACTATTTCGGGGCGATTCGTCCGACGGTGAACGAGTTCATGAAAGAACTCGATAACGAGCTGTGGTCTCTGGGCATTTCCGCACGGACGAAGCACAACGAGGTTGCCCCTGCGCAGCATGAGCTCGCGCCGATTTACACCAACGCGAATCGCGCAGTGGACGAGAACCTGCTTACCATGGAGAAAATGCGCCTTCTGGCTTCGCATTATGGTTTGGTGTGTTTGCTCCATGAGAAGCCGTTCGAAGGAATTAACGGTTCGGGCAAGCATAACAACTGGTCGATTTCCGCCGATGGTAAGAACCTGCTCGACCCAGGCGATAATCCCATTGAGAATCTGCGCTTCCTCGTGTTCCTTGTTGCCACGATCGAAGCGGTCGATACGTACCAGGAGCTTCTTCGCATGTCGGTGGCCTCTGCAGGCAACGATCATCGACTGGGTGCCAACGAGGCACCTCCGGCCATTGTCTCCATCTTCTTGGGCGATGAGCTCGATGCAATCGTTGATTCTCTGATCAAGGACACATCGTATGAGAATGCCGAGACTGGCGCGCTCGATTTAGGTGTTGTGACGCTCCCCGATGTGCTCAAAGACTCTGCCGACCGCAATCGCACAAGCCCCTTTGCGTTCACGGGAAACAAATTCGAATTCCGTATGCCTGGTTCCGAGGTGAATCTGGCCGATGCGAACATGGTGCTCAATACCGTGGTCGCAAAATCCCTTAAGGATTTCGTCGACGCTATGGAAGCGGAAGGATTCTGCGAGATTCCCAAGGATGACTCAGAAGACGAAACGCGCGCATCTGGTTTCTCTGCTGCAGCATACGCATATCTCAAGCGTGTGCTGGTTGATCATAAACGCATTATCTTCAATGGCGATGGCTATTCTCAAGAATGGGCCGAGGAGGCAGAACGTCGCGGTCTGGCCAACAACCGTACAACCGCGTCAGCGCTGCCGTGCATGGTCAGAGACGACAGCATCGCATTGTTTGCAGAAATGGGCGTGCTTTCGGATATCGAATTGCGCAGCCGTTATGAAGTCAAGCTCGAAAAATACAATAAGCTCATTCACATCGAAACCCGTGTCATGAAACGTATGGTGCGCCGCACGTTCCTTCCTGCCATCAATAAGTATGCAGGTGAGCTCGCAAATGAAATCAACGCATGCAAGGATGCCCTCGTCGGCGCAGATACGAATGTGCAAGAAGAGGTGCTCAAACAGCTGCTAGCAGGTGTTCGTCGAATCACGGAGGCACTTCACGCGCTTGAGGCGGCATGCGATAAGGTTGACAGATTAGCAGACGAGCAGGAGAAGGCCGACTTTAACGCCGAGACGGTGATTCCGACGATGGAGGAGCTTCGTGCGGGCGTCGATGCGATGGAGATCATCACGAGTCGAGACCTCTGGCCTGTACCGAGCTATAACAACATGCTTTTCTACGTGTAGGAGCGCTTTTTCTGCGCTTGCTTTCGCAAGGAGCAACTACGGGCAGATTCGGATATAGCGCATGTGTGGTCCTAGCGGGAATCTGCTGGGGTCTGACTGGTTTGTGCAATCGGTTCATCACGCCAGCTGGTTTTACGCAGACCCAGATTATGTTCATGCGTGGCTTCATCCCGCTCATTCTGCTTGCGCTCTACATGCTTGTGTTCAACCGTGCTGCGTTCAAGATCAAACTCAAAGACCTATGGTGCTTTCTTGGCAGCGGCCTTCTGAGTTTGACCATGTTCGGCGTCGCGTATATGAGCGCCATGCAGGAGATGAGCCTATCGATGGCGGTGGTGCTTCTGTATACGTCGCCGATTTTCGTCATCCTGCTTTCAGCTCCTTTGTTCAAAGAGCGCATCACGCTCACCAAGGTTATTGCTCTAGTGCTCGTAATCTTAGGAGCGGTCTGCACGACGGGCGTGATCTTGGGTTCTCTGACCATCACCGCGAAAGGACTGCTCTACGATATCATTTCGGGATTGGGATACGCTTTGTACAGCATCTTCTCTCGTTTTGCGTTCCAGCGCGGCTACAAGCCATTGACCGTGACGTTCTATACATTTCTTTTCTCTGTTATCGCACTTGCGTTCATATGTGATCCGGGAGAGATTCCGGGTCTGATTACTACGCCGGGCATTGCGGGTTGGATCGTTGCTCTCGGCATAGTAACGTGCTTGATTCCATACTTGCTCTATACCAAGGGCCTTGAAGGGATCGAAAACGGGACAGCATCCATTCTTGCAACCATTGAGATGGTTGTCGCTACATTGGTGAGCGCATTGTTCTTCCAGGAGCCATTCGGCTTAACGAATCTGATCGGCATTGCGCTCGTCTTCGTCGGAATCGTGATCATGAACGTGCGCGTGCCGAGGAAAGACCCTTCTAAGATTGGGGAATGATTCCGATATCATCTTGGTTGCGATTTCGCCTGATGAACGGCATCATATTTGTACGGGATATTCTTTTTCGTGCGCGCTTTAGTCTATTAGAGTACAATAATGCGGAAATTCAGAACTCATAGCAGGGCATGATCGAGGAGAGTGGTCATATCACTAAGATCGTCACATATGATTCAACGCTTCGCGATGGCGAGCAAGGTGAAGGCGTTGCGCTTTCGCTTGAGGACAAGCTCCGTATCGTAGAGGTACTCGATAGATTCGGAATCGATATCATCGAAGGCGGTTTTCCGGCATCGAATCCGAAGGATATCGCATTTTTCGAGCGTGTCAGCGAACTGCCACTCGCTCACGCTCGGATTGCTGCTTTCGGGTCAACCTGTAGGAAGGATTGCGTTGCGGCTGAGGACGAGGGGCTCCAAAACCTGGTTGCATCTGGCGCACCCATCGTGACCATTGTTGGCAAAGCATGGGATCAGCAGGTTGTGCGCGTGCTCCAGACAACGCTTGAGGAGAACCTCAGGATGATCCGAGATTCCGTTCGCTATCTGTGCGAGCAGGGGCGTACTGTCGTCTTCGACGCGGAGCATTTCTTCGATGGTTTCCGCGCAAATGCGGAATATGCGCTCGCATGCGTGCGCGAAGCAGCGCTTGCAGGTGCGACGAGCATCGCATTGTGCGACACCAATGGCGGTATGCTTCCCGATGAGATTTCCGAAACCGTGAAGGCGACCCTTGCGGCTCTACCCGACATACGTCTCGGTATCCATTGCCATAACGACACGGGATGTGCTGTTGCCAACACGTTGGCAGCGGTTGCAGCTGGAGCTACGCATGTTCAGGGCACGATTAACGGGGTTGGCGAGCGCGTCGGCAATACCGACCTTTTAACCACTATCGCGAATCTCGAACTCAAGATGGGTTACGAATGCGTAGGCCCCGAGCGTCTTCGCCGATTAACCAAAGTCTCGCATTTCGTTGCCGAAACCTGCAACATGGCGGTTCCGAGCCATCATCCATATACGGGCGCTTCTGCGTTCGCGCATAAAGGCGGGCTGCATGCATCGGCTCAGGCACGCTTCCCGCATGCATACGAGCATACGGACCCGAACAAAGTGGGCAACCATGCACGCGTGCTGATCAGCGAGTTGGCTGGCAAGGCGTCGCTTATACATAAGGCGAAAACCCTGGGTATCGACCTGGAGCCGTATCCAGATAAGGTCAACGACATCATCGCCGATATCAAGGAGCGCGAAGCAGCGGGCTATTCGTACGAAACAGCAGACGGTTCGCTTGCCGTGCTCATCCAGTGGCATTTGGGCGAGTACAGCTCGCATTTCACGCTAGAGAGCTTCCGTGTAATCGTGGATGACTACGAAGACCAAGGCGCTCGGGCGAAAGACGCAATGAGCGAGGCAACGATCAAAATCCACGTTGGCGACAAGCGTTTCGTAGCAACAGGAGAGGGTGCTGGTCCTGTTGGTGCGCTCGACACGGCACTGCGTATGGCGATTACTGAATCGTATCCGCAGGTCGCGGACATGGAGCTCGTGGACTTCAAGGTGCGCATTCTTGATGAGAATGTTGGTACGGGCGCAACGACGCGTGTTGCAATAACTACGCGTGATAGCCAAGGAAGCTGGGGGACGATCGGTGTTTCCGAGAACATTCTCGAGGCATCGTGGAACGCCCTGGTTGATTCGATTGAATATGGTTTGATACGCGCAGGCGTGTAGGTCTTGCGTGGTGTGGAAGGCGATAGGCAATGGCAGAGTTGAGAACAAAGGAAGTAGATGACCTGCTGAAGGTTCTTGCATCGCTTGATGATGAAGATCAGATCTTCGCGCTTCTTGAGGATTTGTTCACGATCCGCGAGATCCGCGAGACTTCGCAGCGGCTTGCGGTGGCGCGTTTGCTCGATGAAGGTAATCCGTATACTGCCATCGAATCTGCAACGGGCGCATCCGCGACCACTATCGCACGCGTCTCGAAATGCCTCGGTTATGGTTCGGGCGGTTACCGCACAGCACTCGATGTACTTAAAGATGAATAAGCAATCGGGTACCCGAGAATAAAAAGCATTATCGGCGATGCGCACGTAATACGTGCGCATCGCCATATTTCGGACGAAATGTTTCGATTGCGTTTAACGTGCGTTACAAAGGCATTACCTTTTCTCCGCAACGCAACGAATATGCCGATAATCACACTGGCAGTTCATGCGACGATGCAATAAAGGGGCAGTATGTGCGGCATATGCGGATTCACAGGCGCATCTGGTAGCGCTGAGGACCTTGCAATCGTAAAGGGTATGTGCGATGTAATGGCGCATCGGGGACCCGATGGCGAAGGTATCTACATTGCGGATGGCGTTGCGTTGGGACATAGGCGCCTGTCTCTGATTGACTTGGCGGGCGGCGGTCAACCGATGGTGCGCGAAACGGACGAGCCTTCATCATCCGTTTTTTCGACGGCAATCATGTTCGATCATGTTCGCGGCGATAAGGCTGCCATCGGAGATGTCGAGGCCGATTATCCAAGTTCACTTATACAGGGCCGGTATTCCATCGTTTTCAACGGTGAGATTTATAACTATCGCGAGCTTCGTTGTGAACTTGAAGATATGGGCTATGAATTTAAAACCGACTCCGATACGGAGGTTCTTTTAGTTGGATACATCGCCTTTTCGGAGGCTGTGCTTAAGCGCTTGCGCGGGATGTTCGCATTCGCCATCTATGATGCGAAAACGCACGAGCTGTTTTGTGCGCGCGACTTCTTCGGCATCAAGCCGTTGTATTACACGAAACAAGACGGGCGATTCATCTTCGCTTCGGAGATAAAGTGCATCCTCGAGCATCCTTCCTACAATCGCGAACTGAACGAGGATGCTCTAGCCCAATATCTGTGCTTCCAGTTTTCAGCACTTCATGAAACGTTCTTCGCTGGGATATACAAATTGCCCCAAGGCCATTTCCTGAGGGTGTACGAAAACGGGGAAATCGAGATCAAGCGTTATTGGAAGCCTGAGTATAGTATCGATGGTCAGCGAAGCGAACAGGAGACGGTCGAGGCCATCGATTGCGTAATTCGAGAATCAGTCCGTTTCCATAATGTAGCCGATGTCGAAGTCGGTTCGTTTTTGTCGAGCGGCATCGATTCGAGTTACCTTGCTGCATGCCTTGCTAAAGAGAATCCCAGCATCAAGACCTTTACTGTGGGGTTTTCAGAATACGAGGGCGAACGCGATGAGGTGAGTTGGGCACAAGAATTGGCGCATCGCCTAGGGATCGAAAACGACGCCCATCATATTTCCGAAGAGGAATTTTGGCGAGTTTTCCCACTCGTACAGTGGTATATGGATGAGCCATCTGCCGACCCGAGCGCTGTGGCGCTGTACTTCGTCGACAAGCTTGCCGCGCGCCGGGTGAAGGCCGTGCTGTCCGGGGAAGGCGCTGATGAGTTCTTCGGCGGATACCGCATCTATCAAGCACCACTTGCAAGCGCTCACATGCATCTAATCCCGAAGCCCTTGTTGCGTGCAGGCTCGAAAGCCTTGCGAAGAGCCGGCAAGCGCGGAGCGAACTATCTCGAGCGTGCATCCGAGCAGGTAGAGGATTGGTATTACACGAATGCGAATGGAGTAGCCTTCACTTCTGAAGAACGCGAGCGCATATTGGCGCCAGCATTGCTCGAACGCCTTCATAAAACGACCCATCCTGGTGGGCCAGAGCGTCTGGTCGGGCTTAGCGCGCAAGCGTCTTTTTGCATGGAAGGTTCCTCGGAAGACGATTTGACAGGTCTACCGACCCCACAACAGCTGACTTCACCCATATACGCTGAGGTTTCTGCATATGATGAGCCAACGCGCATGCAATATGTCGATCTGTGGTTTTGGCTTGTGGGCGATATTTTGCTTAAGACGGATAAGATGTCGATGGCCCATTCGCTCGAATCGCGTGTGCCGTTCCTCGATCGTGCGGTCTTCGATTTGTCAGCGAGCATCCCCACTTCGCAGAAGCTTTCTGAAAGCCAAACGAAGGTGACTTTGCGTCAAGCTGCCGAGCGCGCGATTCCGCGCGACTGGGCGCAGAAAGAAAAACTTGGGTTTCCTGTTCCCGTGGTGAGCTGGCTTCGAGACGAGCAATACTACGATCAGGTGAAACGCGAATTCGAAAGCGAATACGCGAAGCGGTTTTTCAATGACGCCGAGCTTGTACGTTTGCTTGACGAGCATCGTGCAGGCACCGACAACTCCAGACGTATCTGGATCATCTATTCGTTCCTCGTGTGGTACCGCGTCTTCTTTATAGATCGGAGAAAGCCTGCTTAATAGCGACGTTATGCCTCGGCACGAAGCTTGATCGCTGCTGCAACGAAATCTCTGAAAAGCGGATGCGGCTTGCCTGGACGGCTCTTAAATTCGGGATGCGCTTGGGTCGCAACGAACCACGGATGGTCCGAAAGCTCGATCATCTCGGTCAATCGACCGTCAGGCGACAGTCCTGAAATCACCAAACCAGCCCTCTGAAGCTCATCGCGATAGGCATTGTTGACTTCGTAGCGATGACGATGACGTTCGTAGATAAGCTCTTCGCCATAAGCCGCAAATGCAAGCGTGCCAGGCGTAAGCTTGCACGGATATGCTCCCAGACGCATAGTGCCGCCCTTATCTTCGATACCTTCCTGCTCGGGCATAAGGTCGATGACGAACGGCGTGCTGCTTCCGGCAATCAGCGTTCCTTCATCAGCGAACTCAGCCGATGTTGCACCTTCGAGTCCGGCAACATGTCGTGCGAATTCGCAGACCGCTGCTTGCAGGCCGAGGCAAAGACCGAGATAGGGGATGTTGTTTTCCCGTGCATAACGCGCTGCGGCGATCTTGCCCTCGAAAGCGCGCTGCCCGAACCCTCCTGGAACAAGGATGCCATCCATCCTGCCAAGCGTTTCAGCGATGTTTGTTTCGTTGAGCTCCTCGCCATCGATGAGATGCACGTTCGCATACACGCCTGCTGCGACACCTTCATGGAGCAAGGACTCTATGACCGAAAGATAAGCGACGGGAAGGCTCGTGTATTTTCCGACGATGGCGATATCAACGTCACCCTCGCAGTCTGCCGCTGCTTCCGTATAGTCTGCCATCGGGACTCGTTTCAGGTCGCATTCCGGCAGTTTAAGGCGTTGCAGTACTTTCACGTCGAATCCCTGCTTGAACAAATCAAGTGGTACATCGTAGATGCTCGGCGCATCAACGCATGAGAGCACCGAGTCGACGTTCACGTCGCAGAAATGTGCGATTTTCGCGCGGACAGCGTCGTTGATCTCGTGGTCAGAGCGGCAAACGATGAAGTCGGGTTGCACACCCATGCTGCGCATTTCCTTCACGGAATGCTGTGTGGGCTTCGTTTTCACCTCATGCGCGGCGGCGATGTAGGGAACGAGGCTTACGTGAACGAACACGACGTTATCCGAGCCGAGTTCGTGACGCAGTTGACGTACTGCTTCGAGGAATGGCTGGCCTTCGATATCTCCGATCGTGCCACCGATTTCAGAAATGACGATATGTGCTCCCGTTTGCGTCGCTGCTCGCAGGATACGCTCCTTGATGGCATCGGTTACATGGGGAATGACCTGCACTGTGCCGCCAAGGAAGTCGCCGCGGCGTTCACGAGCGACAAGCAATTGGTAAATCGACCCCTGTGTGAAGTTCGATTCCCGGATCAGGTTTTCGTCGAGGAAGCGCTCGTAGTGCCCGAGGTCGAGGTCGCCTTCATGACCGTCATCGGTAACGAAGACCTCGCCATGTTGGAAGGGGCTCATGGTTCCGGGATCGACGTTCAAATAAGGATCCATCTTCTGCATGGTCACCTTATAGCCGCGAGCCTTGAGCAGATGCCCAAGCGACGCGGCAGTGATTCCCTTGCCAAGCGATGAAACGACGCCTCCGGTCACGAAGATGTGCTTTGCCATGTGAGCCTCCCGTCCGTGAGCATGAAAAAAGCGCTTGGAAAAACGATTCGCACGAAGCACGAACGTTTCCTCAAACGCTTCTTGATTATAAGGCGGTCATCGCATGCTGATGGGGCTTGTTACGCAATTTAACCATCCCGAAACGCAGCCGAAACGGGGGAGTCACGTTGTAAACCTAGACTTCGTAACAATGATGAGATAACTAGGTCTTTTCGAGCGCAGAGCAACTCGCCTGAATGAGGGGACGATATGACATACGAAGACGAACAGCAACCAAGTGGTCAGGGCTTATATCGGCCACAGTTCGAGCACGATGCGTGCGGCATTGGCGCGTTAGCCCACATGCAAGGCAAACGATCCCATCAGATGCTCGATGACGCGCTGTCAGTGCTTGTAAACCTTGAGCATCGTGGCGGCATCGGCTTGGAGAAGAACACCGGTGACGGCGCAGGCATCCTTTTCCAGATACCGCACCGCTTCTTCCGCAAAGAAGCGCAGAAGTGCGGGCGCCTGCTTCCTTCCGAAGGTGATTACGGTGTCGCAATGTTGTTTTTGCCACGCGACGAAGAAGGCGTTGCCTTCGCGATGAGCGTTTTCGAAGAGGGATGCGCGCAATGTGGCATACCTCTGCTGTTCTGGCGCGATGTGCCAACCGATCCACACGATTTAGGCGAAACAGCACGCGAATGCATGCCGACGATCAAGCAGGCATTTCTCGGGCGACCAGATGACGCGGAGGTAGGCGAGCAATTCGAACGGCGGCTTTATGTATGCAGGCGAACCATCGAGAAGGCTGCGTCAGTCGATCCTGGTTTGGCTTCGCGTATCTTCTACGTATGCTCGATGAGTTCGAGGACCATCGTGTATAAAGGCATGCTCGTGTCGACTCAGATGAGGCGCTTCTTCCTTGACTTGAACGACGCTTCAACGGAAACGGCTGTAGCGCTTGTGCATTCGCGGTATTCCACGAATACAACGCCATCTTGGGAACGTGCTCATCCTAATCGCTATATCGTACACAACGGCGAAATCAACACGCTTCGGTGCAATGTGAACTGGACGCGAGCGCGCGAGTCGAACCTGTACTCTCCTGTGATGGGAGCCGACCTCGAAAAGGTGTTCCCAATCCTGAACAACGAGGGATCCGACTCCGCTATGCTCGACAACCTGCTCGAATTCGTCACCATGAATGGTCGCAGCTTGCCACGTGCGGTTTCGATGGTGCTTCCCGAGCCATGGGATAAGAACGAGAACCTATCTGACAAACGACGCGCATGGGACGCGTACCAATCCATGCTCACCGAGGCATGGGACGGACCAGCGGCTATTGCGTTTTCCGACGGCATTGTTACCGGTGCATGCATCGATCGCAATGGTTTGCGCCCGGCGCGCTATTACGTGACTACCGATGATCGCCTGATTCTTTCGAGCGAGGTCGGTGTATTGGACGTAGATCCTGCCACGGTGCTCATTGCAGGCAGCTTAGGACCCGGGCAGATGATCCTTGTCGATCCTTCGAAAGGCCGCGTGCTGTTCGATGACGAGATCAAGAACGAATTTGCGAATGAAAAGCCGTACCGCATGTGGATCAATGCCGAAATGCTCACGCTTGATGAGCTGATCGAAGATGCCGAGGCATTGCCTGATAATGCCCCTGATGCAGATATCCCCCTGCATGAGCGCCAAGCGCAGCACGGTTATTTCTTCGACGATATCGAAGAGGCGATCATACCCATGGTGAAAGACGGCGCAGCGCCGTTGGCATCGATGGGTGCGGATATCCCGCTCGCATGTCTCTCCGAGAAACCGCGCAGCCTTTTCGATTATTTCAACCAGCTGTTCGCACAGGTTACAAATCCGCCGATTGACGCGTTGCGTGAATCGTTCATCACGTCAACGCTTCTGTACATCGGCAACCACGGCAATCTGCTCGATGATGCCCGTTCGAATTGTCGGCTTATCCGCCTCGATGTGCCGATTCTGAATAAGGCTCAGTTCGATGGGCTCGCCCATGTTGAACGCCATGGATTCAAAGCGGCTATTCTGAATGCGACGTATGCACCTAAAGAAGGAGCGCATGCGCTCGATAATGCTCTAAAGGAGTTGCGCGCCGATGCTGAGGAGGCCGTACGCGCCGGAAACGACCTCATCGTCCTTTCCGATAGGGCGGGCGATGGGCGAGCGCCTGTGCCATCATTGCTCGCGGTTGCATCGGTGCATAACCATTTGCTGAGACGGGGGCTTCGCACGCATGCTGACATCATCGTCGAGACTGGCGATGCTATCACTCCGCATGACTTTGCGGCATTGGTGGGCTATTCGGCTTCCGGTATCTTCCCGTATCTTATTCACGATACCATTCGCGATTTGTGCGCGCGCGGAATCGTCGAGATCGGCGTGGACGAGGCGATTGCGAACTACAACCAAGCAATCGTGGCGGGAATAGTCTCCATTATGTCCAAGATGGGCATCTCGACCATGCAGGGATATCATGCAGCGCAGATCTTCGAAGCAGTGGGCTTATCTGAAGCGCTCGTAAATGATCACTTCACAGGAACGGTCAGTCGCATTGGCGGCTTGACGATCGATGATGTCCAGCGGGAATGCGACGAACGCCATGAGGCTGCATGCAACCTGCGCAAGACCCCATCTCCTGATCAGCTTCTGAGCTCAGGTCGCACGTCATGGCGACCTCTCGGAGGCGAAGAGCATCTTTTGAATCCCATCACGATTAACCTGTTCCAGCGCGCCGTGCGCGAAAACGACTACGCATTGTTCGAGAAGTACAGCAGGTCCGTGCATGCGCCTGGACGCACCATCGTGTTACGTGATCTACTCCAATTCGCTCCCGTGAATCGTCCTATTCCGCTCAGTTCCGTTGAGCCAGCAAGCGAGATCGTAAAACGCTTCAATACGGGAGCGATGAGCTATGGCTCTATCTCTCAGGAAGCACACGAATGCCTTGCCATAGCTATGAATAGGATTCATGGTCGTTCGAATAGTGGCGAGGGTGGAGAGGATCCGGCACGTGAGGTGACGCTTCCGAACGGAGACAGCAAACGTTCGGCGATCAAGCAGATTGCATCGGGACGCTTCGGCGTGACAAGCCGCTACCTCATGAGCGCCGATGAGATACAGATCAAGATGGCTCAGGGTGCAAAGCCAGGCGAGGGCGGTCACCTTCCCGGTGGGAAAGTGTGGCCCTGGATCGCGCGTGCACGTAGATGCACGCCAGGCGTGGGTCTCATCTCGCCGCCGCCACATCACGATATCTACTCGATTGAGGATCTGGCGGAAGTAATCTTCGATATGAAGAATTCCAACCCGAGTGCTCGCGTCTCGGTAAAGCTTGTGGCCGAAGCGGGCGTAGGCACCATTGCAACAGGCGTTGCGAAGGGCGGGGCGCACAAGATCCTGATATCTGGTAGCAATGGTGGCACGGGTGCCGCGCCACGTGATTCCATCTACCACGCTGGCTTACCGCTCGAGCTGGGCTTAGCTGAGACGCAGCAGACGCTTTTGCGCAACGGCCTTCGCTCGCGAGTCGTGCTCGAGGCCGATGGCAAGTTGATGGACGGTCGCGACGTGGCTATTGCCTGCCTGCTCGGTGCCGAGGAGTTCGGTTTCGCAACGATGCCGCTCGTGGCTATGGGTTGTTTGATGCAACGCGACTGCCAGCAGGATACGTGTCCAGTTGGTATCGCCACGCAAAACTGCGAGTTGCGCAACCGCTTCAAAGGCAAACCCGAATATGTGGTCAACTTCATGATGATGGTTGCCGAACAGCTGCGGCATTTCATGGCCGATATGGGCTTTGCGACTGTCGAGGATATGGTTGGTCGCGTTGATTGCTTGCAGCAACTCGATGTTGCGCGGAGCTGGAAGGCTCGGCTCGTTGATCTTTCCGATCTACTTGTTCAAGCACATGCTGAATATGGGCGGGCGATCCCCGAAGCGGACAGCCCTCACTCGGTTGCATCATGCGCGCCAGAAAACACGCTCGATCGTACACTGGATGCGACACTGCTCATCCCGTATTCGAGTGATGCCCGCAACACGCTTTCGCCCCAGCGATTCCATGTGGATATCGCGAATGTGAATCGCTGCGTCGGAACGATGCTCGGCTCGGAGGTGACCGGGCGCCATGCAGATGGGCTTCCTGATGAGACGCTGACGATCGACTGCGCAGGTTCCGGCGGTATGAGCTTCGGTGCGTTTTTGCCAGCAGGCATCACGCTCAACATCGAAGGCGAGACCAACGACTTCTTCGGTAAGGGATTGTCGGGCGGTATCGTGTCGGTTGCTCCGCCGCGCACGGCGAACTATCGCCCCGAGGAAAACATCATCGCGGGCAATGTGGCGTTTTATGGTGCAACAGGTGGCCGCGGATTCGTGAATGGGCTTGCCGGCCAGCGCTTTGCCGTGCGTAATTCTGGCGCAACCTTAGTCGTTGAAGGCGTTGGAAACAACGGTTGCGAGTACATGACGGGCGGCACCGTGCTCATCTTAGGCGAGGTTGGACTCAATTTCGCAGCGGGCATGAGCGGTGGCGTGGCATATGTCTACGATGCCGAACATACGCTTACAGAACGTTGCAACCGCGAGATGGTTGACATCAAGGCTCCCGACAACGATGAGCTCGACCTTATCAGGAAGCTTGTCGACGAGCACGTGCAGCGCACGGGAAGCCCTTTAGGCATCAAGCTGCTATACCGCTTCGGAGATATCGCACGAGATTTCGTAAAGGTGATTCCGCAGGAATACGAAGCCATCATGAGCCTTACGGCTAAGCTCGAGGCGTCTGGTTTGACGCACAACCAGGCCGTCGAGGAGGCATTCGAATCGAGGAAGGCGAGGTCGTAACATGGGCCGATCAGGTGCATTTTTACAAGTCGGTCGTAAAGAGCACGGTATGCGGCCGGCAGTTGAGGCAATCGGGGATTTCGATGATTTCACTGTTGATTTGCTATCCGAAGAACAGCGTGAGCAGGCAAGTCGCTGCATGAATTGCGGCGTTCCCTTCTGCCAGAGCGGTTTGGCGTTCAACGGAGCGCGACGTGCTACGGGCTGCCCGCTCCATAACCTCATTCCCGAGACGAACGATTTGCTGTATTGCGGACGGCTTTCCGATGCCGTAAAACGTTTGAACCTAACCAACCCGTTTCCTGAATTCACGGGACGCGTGTGCCCAGCACCATGCGAAGCAGCATGCAATCTTGGGTTGAACGATGCGTCGGTGACCATCCATGATAACGAGCGCGCGATCTCTGATTTCCAATGGTCTTTAGGAATCGATCCGTTGCCGAAGTGTGCATCGGATGCGCCCCTCGCAAGTGTCATCGGATCCGGGCCTGCTGGACTAACGGCGGCGTGGGAACTTGCGCGAAGGGGATGGCGCGTACGCGTTTACGAGAAAGACGATCGGCCTGGCGGTTTGCTCATGTACGGCATCCCGAACATGAAACTCCCCAAGTGGGTAGTTGAACGTCGGTGCCAACTGATGGAGGAGAGCGGTATCGAGTTTTTCCTCAATACAGATGCCGTGTCCATCGCTGATGATATCTGCGCAGAATCAGATGCCGTCGTGATCGCATGCGGTTCCCGCATGCCGCGTCGCGTCGACGTTCCAGGAGCAGGGCTTTCGGGCATTCATTTCGCAGTCGAATATCTCAGTGAGGCAACGCATGCGCTTCTTGACGAACGAGAAGCCTCCATCACGGCAAAGGGAAAGAACGTTGCCGTCATCGGTGGCGGCGATACGGGCGTCGATTGCGTAGCGACGGCATTGCGTCAAGGTGCAGCCAGCGTTCGCCAGATCATCCGTGCGAAAAGGTCGCCTGATTCAGCTGATTCCTGGGACGCGTGGCCGAATGCAAGGGACGTCTACACGCAAGGCTACGGTCAGCGTGAAGCCATGGCGCTTTTCGGGGAAGATCCTCGCTTGTGGTTAACAGACACTGTCGGTTTCGCTGACAACGGGGAAGGATCGGTTTCGGCGGTCTTGGCCCGTCCGATTCCCGATGGTGATCCTTACGAGATCCCTGCCGAGTTGGTGTTGATTGCAAAAGGTTTCATCGGTGCCGAGCAGAAAGTGCTCGAAGCGTTTGCTGCGAACAAAAACGTATACGTTGCCGGTGATGCGCGCATGGGTTCTACCCTTGTTGCTACGGCTATGGCTGATGCGCTACAGGTCGTAGATCGGATTGTCGCCGAGGCCGATAAAAGAAAATGAGACCGCAAATCGAAGGCAGCAAGGCGCATGAAAGAAGGAAGTACCGTGAAATTCACGAAGATGCAGGGGATCGGCAATGATTATGTCTATGTGAATTGCCTAAAGGAAACAATCGAGAATCCCTCCTCGCTTGCAGTCATGGTGAGCGACCGGCATTTCGGTATCGGCTCGGATGGTCTCATTCTTATCAGGCCATCGTCTGTTGCCGACTTCTTCATGGAAATGTTCAACGCTGATGGAACGCGTTCGGAGATGTGTGGTAACGGCATCCGATGCGTGGGAAAGTACGTGTACGATCATGGACTTACTGATAAGACGGAAATCACGGTGAATACGCTTGCAGGCGTGAAGCATCTGACGCTGCACGTCGAGGGTGGTCTTGTTGCCGAGGTGACGGTCGACATGGGCGAGCCGATTCTTGATGCAGAGCTGATTCCGGTTAAAGCAGAGTCATCGCCCGTGGTAAGCAAAGCGATTGAGGTCAATGGGCAAACGTTCGAAATGACGTGTGTCTCAATGGGCAATCCTCATGCGGTCATATTCGTGGAGGATACCGGGCTAGTTCCCATCGACACGATTGGTCCGGCATTCGAGTTTCATCCTGCGTTTCCGCGGCGCGTGAACGCCGAGTTCGTGCAGGTTCTCAATAGAGCTGAAGCGAACATGCGGGTTTGGGAGCGTGGCACGGGTGAAACGCTCGCCTGCGGAACGGGAGCGTGTGCAAGCGTCGTTGCATGCATCTTGAATGGACTGACCGATGACGAAGTGACAATGCATTTGCTTGGCGGAGATTTGCGTATCAAATGGAACCGCGATGACAACCGTGTGTACATGACCGGTCCTGCAGAAACAGTGTTCGAAGGGGAATTCGATGCGAGTGCATGCCCGTGCGACGAGCCTGCGCATGTAATCGATCCTGCTTGGTAACGAAACGATTGGTTAAAGGATTACGTTTTTAAGGAGCCCCCCAGTGTTCGTGGCGAATGGCAATTATCTGAAATTACCCGGCGATTATCTCTTTTCGACTGTCGCATCCAAGATAGCGGCATATTGCGAAGAGCATCCCGAGAAGGCGGCTGGCATCGTTCGACTTGGCATAGGAGATGTTACACAGCCTCTTGCACCATCGGTAATCCGCGCTCTGCATAAGGCGGTTGATGAGATGGCGGATGCCTCGACGTTCCGCGGATACGCGCCTGATTTGGGCTATGACTTCCTTCGCGAAGCCATCGTCGCGCATGATTTCACGGCGCATGGTGCTCTCGTAAGTCCCGAAGAGGTTTTCGTGAGTGATGGGGCAAAGTCTGATTCAGCGAATATCCAAGAGATCTTTGCGGCGGATTCGCGTATTGCAGTGTGCGATCCTGTGTATCCGGTGTATGTGGATTCGAATGTCATGGCAGGACGGACGGGAACCTACGATAAGGCAACTGGGCTGTGGAGCGATGTCACCTATATGCCGTGTACGTGCGAAAACGGATTCGCTCCGGATCTTCCTGACCCGGATGCGGGCATCTCGCTGATCTATCTGTGCTTCCCGAATAATCCTACAGGTGCGGTAATCGATAAGCCGCATCTGCAAGCTTGGGTCGACTATGCCAACGAACATGGTGCCGTTATCATCTACGATGCCGCTTACGAGGCGTACATCTCCGATCCTTCCTTACCGCATTCGATTTATGAATGCGAAGGAGCGCGTAGCTGTGCCATCGAGATCAGAAGCTTTTCCAAGAGCGCGGGATTTACAGGTACGCGCTTGGGCTATACGGTCGTCCCGTCCGATTTAAAAGACGCACAGGGCACCTCGATGCGCGATCTGTGGGCACGTCGTCACGGTACGAAATTCAATGGCGCTCCATATATCGTGCAACGCGCTGGCGAGGCAGTTTACAGTCCCGAGGGGCAGAGCGAGACGGCTGCTCAGATCGCTTACTACATGGAAAACGCCCGTATCATCCTCTCAGGTCTGCGCGAGGCGGGCTATGAGGTGTCTGGCGGGGAGAACGCACCGTACATCTGGCTTAAGACGCCTGCGGGGCTTTCGTCCTGGGATTTCTTCGATTCGCTGCTCGATACCGTGCAGGTTGTCGGTACTCCGGGGTCAGGTTTCGGTCCAAGCGGCCAGGGATATTTCAGGCTTACGGCATTCGGGTCGCGCGAATCCGCGTTGGAGGCGGTGCGTAGAATCAAGCTCATGTAGCATGCTCCGTATTGCAAAACGTCCATGTCGCATTGAAAAGCGTTATTTGCGTTGCCGCACTATTTCCCGAACGTTAAAACCTCGTTACATAACCGCTGTGTAAAGTGCCCGTAACATGCGGGCACTATCTTTTCAGTGTTCCAAAACGAGTACGCATCAAAAAACAGTAACGAATCGGTCTTCAGACTGCCGTACGCAAAAGCGTACCGCAGATGATCGGAAAGAAAGGGGAACTCACATGGGACGAATCGCTGAGGAGTATGGCACACTCGTTTTCAACGACCATACGATGCAAGAGCTCTTGCCGTCTGCTACGTACAAGGCTCTTTCGAAGACGATCAAGCAGGGAAAGCCGCTTGACATCGAAGTTGCCAATGTTGTAGCGCATGCTATGAAGGAATGGGCCGTCGCCCATGGTGCAACGCACTATACCCATTGGTTCCAGCCGCTATCTGGTATCACTTCCGAAAAGCACGACGCCTTCCTTGACCCTCAGAAGGACGGACGTGCGATCATGACCTTCTCAGGTAAGGCGCTCATTCAGGGCGAACCTGATGCTTCGAGCTTCCCATCGGGTGGCGTGCGTGCCACATTCGAGGCGCGCGGCTACACGGCGTGGGATCCGACGAGCTATGCGTTTATTAAAGATGAAGTGCTGTGCATCCCGACGGCGTTTTGCAGCTACACCGGTGAAGCGCTCGACAAGAAAACCCCGCTTCTACGCTCGATGGAAGCTGTTTCTAAGCAGGCGTGCCAGGTCCTCGGCCTGTTCGGTCAGGATGTCCCGCGTGTGACTACGACTGTTGGCGCCGAGCAGGAATACTTCCTGATTCGTGAAGAGGATTATGAGCAACGTCAAGATTTGATGCTCACGGGCCGGACATTATTCGGTGCTCCTCCGTGCAAGGGCCAAGAGCTCGAGGAACACTACTTCGGCGCAATCCGACCGACGGTGAACGAGTTCATGAAGGAGCTCGACGAGGAGCTATGGAAGCTCGGCGTCGCGGCGAAGACGAAGCATAACGAGGTCGCGCCGTGTCAGCACGAACTTGCACCCATGTTCACGATCAGCAATGTAGCCATCGACCACAACCTGCTTACCATGGAACTTATGAGGACCATCGCGAGCCGTCACGGTTTGGTTTGCTTGCAACATGAGAAGCCGTTCGCAGGTGTCAATGGCTCGGGCAAACACAACAACTGGTCCATTGCCACCGACCATGAGAACCTGCTCGATCCTGGCAAGACTCCCGCTTCCAACTTACGCTTCCTCGTGTTTTTGACGGCTGTCGTCGAGGCAGTCGATGATTACCAGGATCTTCTGCGTATTGCAGTTGCGAGCGCCGGCAACGACCATCGCCTTGGCGCGAACGAAGCTCCTCCTGCAGTCGTATCCATGTTCCTAGGCGATGAGCTCGATCGTGTTGTGCAGGCTATCATCACCGGCGAGGAAGAGAAGACGGTCGATGCCGTGTACATGGATCTCGGCGTCGACGTGTTGCCAAGCTTCGAGCGCGACAATACCGACCGTAACCGTACGAGCCCCTTCGCCTTCACGGGTAACAAATTCGAGTTCCGTATGCCAGGTAGCCAGATCAATCTTGCTGATGCGAATACGATTCTCAACACAATCGTTGCGAAGTCGTTGAAGAACTTCTGTGAGGCCGTCGATGGTGCCGATGATTTCGAGAAGGCGGCATTTAGCTGGGTTCGTGCGACGCTCACCGCGCATCAGCGAATCATCTTCAACGGCGATGGCTATACCGACGAATGGATCGAGGAAGCGAAGCGCCGCGGGCTTTTGAATCTGAAATCAACCGTCGATGCTGCCCCGCACATGCTCGATCCTAAGAACATCGCATTGTTCAAGGAATTCGGCGTGTTCAATGAGGTTGAGAATCATGCCCGCTATGAGGTGAAACTCGAGACCTACGCTAAGCTGATCAATATCGAGGGTCAGACGATGAGCCATATGACCAAGCGCAAGATCGTTCCCGCCGTCAGCGCATATGCAGAGCAAATCGCAGATACTATCAACGCGAAGAAGCAGGCGAACTCCAAACTGAAACCGAAGGCTGATTTGAAGCTTTTGGAGAAGCTCAACGATGGTGCGAATGATATCGCCGAAGAGCTTGAGGAGCTCGATGAGGCGCTCGAGAAGGCGCAAGCTACCGAGGACGCCCTCGAGAAAGCCCGCGTGTATCACGATGAAGTGCTTGCCGCCATGGGTCGCTTGCGCACCGTGTGCGACGAGATGGAGGGCATCGTCTCGACCAAGGCGTGGCCGATGCCGACCTACAACAAGATTCTGTTCTACTGCTAAGCGGCGTAACACTCGATACCTGGAGGTTTGCTCCTTTAAGCCTCCAGGTATCTTTCTGACTAAAGAAAGGGGTACGCCATGGCGGCTTTCGAAAGAATCGAGTGCGGCATTCCTTCGCTTGATTCCGTGTTCGACAACATCCGTTTAGGTGACAACGTGGTGTGGCAGCTGACCACGCTTTCCGATTTCCAGCGTTTCTTCAAGCCCTTCGTCGATCAGGCAATCCGCGATGGACGCAATCTCATCTATATCCGCTTCGCATCACATCAGGCTTTGCTCGAGCCGATGGATGGTCTGAAAATCTACCAATTCGACCCTAACGAGGGCTTTGAAACCTTTACCGTCGCCGTGCGCCGGGTGATTACCCAGGAGGGTTTCGATGCCTTCTATGTGTTCGATTGCTTAAGCGAACTTCAGGTTGCATGGTCATCCGACATGATGATGGGTAACTTCTTCCGCGTGACCTGCCCCTATCTTTTCGAACTCGATACAGTTGCGTATTTTCCCATTCTCCGTGGACGCCATTCTTTCGCAGCAGTTGCGAAGATTCGCGATACTACCCAGTTGTTCATCGACGTATACCATGGACAGGACGAGTTGTTCATTCATCCTCTCAAGGTTTGGAACCGTAGTTCGTCATCCATGTTCCTGCCGCATCGATTCGATCTTGGGACGAGCATCGTTGAAGGATTGACCGATGGCGTCGGCATGAGCCGCTTCTATGCCCAGAAAGAGGCAGAGGAATCGGATGATGCGGGGGAGCGCAATATCGACTCATGGGACCGTTTCTTCATCGATACGCGCCGAGCATACTCACAAGGGACGCTCGACGAGCATGCCTGCTCTCATATGTGCAACATGATGATGACGAAAGACGAGCGCATGCGCCAGATGATCACCGAGTATTTCTCTCCGGATGATTACTTCGCTGTTCGCAACCGCATGGTTGGCACGGGCCTCGTTGGAGGAAAGTCATGCGGCATGCTGCTTGCCCGGAAGATCGTCGAGCACGATCTTCCCGAAGCGCAGGCGTTCATGGAGCCGCACGATTCGTTCTATGTGGGTACCGATGTGTTCTACACGTTCATCGTATACAACGATTTGTGGAAGTTGCGTATCAGCCAGCAAAGCGGCGAGGGCTTCATCGAAGCGGCGCCCGACTTGCAAGCGGGCATCCTTGCAGGCACATTCCCGCCCGACATTCACGAAAGTTTCATGCGCATCATCGACTATTACGGGCAAGTGCCCATCATCGTGCGCTCATCGAGTTTCTTGGAAGATGGTTTCGGCAATGCATTCGCTGGCAAATACGAATCGGCGTTCTGCCCGAACATCGGCGACGCGGAAACGCGCCTTGCAGCTTTCGAGGATGCCGTTCGCTACGTGTATGCTTCGAGCCTTGATCGTTCGGCACTTGAATACCGTGTGCGCAATGGCCTCGATGCACGCGAAGAACAGATGTCGCTGCTCGTGCAGCGCGTGAGCGGTTCGCACCTGCCAGGAGGCTATTACATGCCCACCGCTGCGGGCGTCGGCTATTCGCATAGCGCATATTGCTGGATGAAGGATATGGATCCTAGCGCAGGTATGCTGCGATTGGTCATGGGCTTGGGCACGAAAGCTGTTGATAGAACCGGCAAGGATTACCCCCGCATCATCAGCCTCGATCGGCCGACGGCAACCACGTTCAAGACGGTTGCTGAAAAGCATCGGTTCTCGCAACGGTACGCCAACCTCATCGATTTGAACGAGCCCGCTTTTACCGAGAAGCTCTGCACCGATCTTGCCCCCTTGCTCTCTACGCGAGCGTGTAATGCGGTGATGGAGCACGATCGTGAGGCGGAGGAGACATTGCGTGGACGCGGCGCGTATCAACAGGTGCTCTTCGCCTCATGCGAGGGTCTTGCGAACAATCGCGAATTCGTTGCGCTGATGCGCAAAATCTTAAAGACGCTGGAGACTGCCTACGATAATCCGGTTGACGTCGAGTACACCGTGAATGTTGGCGAAGACGGCTCGTTCGTGTTGAGCCTCTTGCAATGTCGTCCTTTGCAGTCGCTATCTGGCACGAATACGGTTGAGCTGCCCGTTGATGAAGCACACGACATAGTTTTCTATATACAAGACGCGGCGATGGGAAGCTCGCGTGAATCGGTCATCGACGAGATCGTCTACATCGACCCCGAAGCATACTATCGCTGTCCTTATCGCAAGAAACCTCAGGTTGCAGCTCTGATTGACATCCAGAACAAACGGCTTGGCAAAGCGGGGGAGCACGGCATGCTGATATCGCCAGGACGTATCGGGACATCGTCTCCCGAATTAGGCGTTCCTGTAAGCTTTGCAGACATCTGCAATTTCGAAGGCCTGTGCGAAGTCGCCTACTCAGGGGCAGGTTATGCGCCCGAACTCTCATATGGCAGCCATATGTTCCAAGACCTTGTCGAGGCGAACATCTATTATGGTGCGCTGTTCGAAGACGGTCGGACACTTTGCTATGACCCCGATGTTCTTCGCACGCTCGATTTCAAAGCCGTCGAACACGATGATCCCGATTTGCAGAGTATCGTGTTTACCGTTCGTCCTTCGGGAAAGACGTTGAAGTTATTCCACGACACGTTAAATAACAAGACATTATGCGCGGTGATGTGATCCATATGCTCCAAGATTCGAATCATCTCCAGTGGGAACCTTGCGATAGCGATGCCCGACCCGACCATCTTGAAGAAGCCTGTGCCGTGTTCGGCGTGTATGCGCCTGGTGAAGACGCTGCGCGCTTAACCTGTTTCGGTTTGCAGGCCTTGCAGCATCGAGGGCAGGAGAGCGCAGGCATTGCTGTCGGAAACGGAGAGACGATTCTGATTCACAAGGATCTTGGGCTTGTCGACCAGGTATTCGATGAGGAAGCGCTTTCCCATCTCAACGGAGGTATTGCCATAGGGCATACGCGTTATTCCACTGCCGGAGGCGGTGATTGGAAAGAAGCTCAGCCGCATGTTTCCGCCATAGACGATGAGCTGATCGCGCTTGCCCATAATGGCACGCTCGTTGATACGCTGCCCCAACGCGCATGGCTTGCCAACGAGGGAGTGCAACTGTACGGTCATACCGATAGCGAGGTCGCTGCACGCACTATCGGTGTCGACACGCGCCGTACCGGTCATATCCGCGGCGGTATCCGTCCCATGATGCAGCAACTTCATGGGGCATATGCGATTGTTCTGGTCACCCCTATCGCGCTTTACGCGTTTCGCGACGCTAACGGTATCCGTCCATTATCTCTTGGAAAATTGCCCAACGATCGCGGGTGGGTGGTTTCGAGTGAGACATGCGGTCTCGATGCGGTCGGAGCCGAGTTCGTGCGCGATATCGAACCAGGGGAAATCTTGAAGATAAGCGCTAAGGGGTTGGAATCGGAACAGGGGATCGAGCCAGGGCGACGTGCAAGTTGCATCTTCGAATACGTGTACTTTGCACGTCCCGATAGCGTGATTGACGGTGACGTTGTGTATCATGCGCGGCGCCGTATGGGCCGCACGTTGGCACTTGAGGCGCCCGTAGATGCCGATCTAGTGCTCGGCGTACCCGATTCGGGTGTGCCTCCAGCGCTCGGTTACGCCGAAGAAAGCGGCATTCCCTACATCGATGGCATCGTGAAGAACCGCTACGTCGGGCGTACGTTCATCCAGCCCACCCAGGAAATGCGTCAGATGGGCATACGAATCAAGCTCAATCCGCTACCTTCGGTAATCCGCGGGAAGAGGCTCGTGGTCATCGATGATTCAATCGTTCGTGGCAATACATCGAAAAAGCTCGTGGAGATGCTTCGTGAGGCAGGTGCGGCAGAAGTCCATCTGCGTATCGTGAGCCCTGAGGTTATGTGGCCCTGCTTCTTCGGCATCGACACCGATACGCAGGATCAGCTCATCTCGGCGAACATGACGCTTGATGAAGCATGCCAATATATCGGCTGCGATTCGCTTGCATTCATCAGCCTTAAAGGCCTGCACGACTCAATCCACTCCGATCATGCCGGGTATTGCGATGCCTGCTTCAGCGGCGATTACCCTGTTGCGATTCCAGAATCATTGCAACGCAAAGGATTCCTCAAGTACATAAAGAAAGAAGCCGACTATGAGTGACCTTTCAGAACGCATGTTGGCGGCGACATCGAAGCCGCCGATTAAAGAAGCCCTGCTCATGTTGGAAGACGGTACTGCCTATCGTGGGATTTCATGCGGAGCAGAAGGCGAAGCATTTGGAGAAATCTGTTTCAATACCTCTCTCGAAGGCTATTTCGAAGTCATCACCGATCCCAGCTATGCTGGGCAAATCGTGACGATGACATATCCGCAAATCGGCAATTACGGTGTGCGGGAAGATGACGCGCAAGCTTCGCAGCCCGTGCTGCGCGGTCTCGTGGTCCGTGACATGTGCTATACGCCATCGAATTGGCGAAGCGAGCTTAGCTTGCCTAGATACCTTGAACGCGAGGGCGTGGTCGCCATCGAAGGAATCGATACAAGGGCGCTTGTGCGTCATGTCCGCGATTTCGGCGCGATGCGTGCGGTCATCTCTACTATCGATATCGATTGCGCAAGCCTGCTAAAGAAAGTGAAGGCGAGTCCTTCCATCATCGGCGTCAACCTCGTGCAATCCGTTTCGTGCAGCGAGCCATATTCATTCGGTCTTGCCGACCTTGCGAGTGAGAAGTCATTCGCGCTCTCTTCGGCGAAGGAGGCCACGCATCGCGTTGTTGCCTACGACTGCGGAGTAAAGCGCTCTATCCTCGAGGGGCTTGTTCGCGCGGGGTGTGAAGTGACGGTCGTCCCGTGGGATACGCCTGCGAGTGATGTTCTCGCGATGTCTCCCGATGGCGTGTTCGTCTCTAACGGCCCTGGGGATCCCGATGCGGTTGCGGGTACCTATGAGCAAGTGGGAAAATTGCTCGGCGAGCTTCCTGTATTCGGCATTTGCATGGGACATCAGATGATCTGTAAGGCCGCGGGAGCGCAAATCGAGAAGCTCAAGTTCGGCCATCATGGTGGTAATCATCCTGTAGTGAATCTGCTGACAGGCCGCGTTGAAATCACCGCACAGAACCATGGATTCAATCTGGTGTTCCAAAGTCTCGGTCCGCTTGCTTCCGAGCAAAGCGGTGGTGATGGCGAGCATCCGAGCGATTTACGATATTGGAACGAAAAGCACACGGCACCCCTTGTTGCCAATAAGCGTTTCGGAGGAATCCGGCTTACACATGTGAATCTCAATGATGGTACTGCAGAGGGTATCGCGTTCACGGATATCCCTGCTTTTTCCGTTCAATATCATCCGGAGGCAAACCCAGGGCCTGTGGATTCGCATTATCTGTTCACCGCGTTCTCGCGCCTTATGGATGGTGAGAAAGACTATCTCGATATCGATATCGCACGCGACCGCTTGGAAGGATGGAGGTTCTGATCATGCCGAAAAGAACTGACATCGAAAGCATTCTCGTTATCGGGTCTGGTCCCATTGTGATCGGCCAGGCATGCGAATTCGACTACTCGGGTGCCCAGGCATGCAAGGTACTGCGCGAGGAGGGCTATCGTGTCATCCTCGTGAACAGCAATCCTGCTACCATCATGACCGATCCCGAGTTAGCCGATCGCACGTACGTCGAACCGATCACAGCGGAATTCATCGAGAAGATCATTGCGAAGGAACACCCCGATGCGCTCCTTCCAACGCTTGGAGGGCAGACTGCGCTCAATGTTGCCGTTGAATTGGCGATGTGCGGTGCGCTCGATCGTTTCGGCGTTGAGATGATTGGCTGTGATGTTGAGACCATACAGAAAGGCGAGGAGCGCAAGCTTTTCAATGAATGCATGTCCGAGCTCGGCATAGCAACGGCGAAGTCGGGTTATGCGTATTCAGTCGATGATGCCCGAAAGATCGTCGCACGCATCGGTTTCCCTGTAGTTTTGCGTCCTTCATACACGTTAGGTGGCGCTGGCGGAGGCATCGCTCGCAACGATGACGAGCTAGCCTTGATCGTTTCGCAAGGCCTTGAGCTTTCTCCTGCGAATGAAGTACTTGTCGAGGAGAGCATCGAGGGTTGGAAGGAATTCGAGATGGAAGTCGTACGCGACCGTGCTGGTAACGGCATCGTCGTATGCTCGATTGAGAATCTCGATCCCATGGGTGTGCACACGGGTGATTCGATCACGGTGGCGCCCGCACAGACGCTTTCCGATATCGAATACCAGCGCATGCGCACAGCGTCACTTGCCGTCCTCGAGAAGGTGGGCGTGCAAACCGGTGGATCGAACGTTCAGTTCGCCGTGAACCCGAACGACGGGCGTATGGTCATCATCGAGATGAATCCACGCGTTTCCCGGTCATCCGCTCTTGCTTCGAAGGCGACGGGCTTTCCCATTGCGAAGGTTGCAGCGCGCTTGGCAGTCGGCTATACGCTTCCCGAAATCGTTAACGACATCACAGGAAGCACATCCGCATGCTTCGAACCGAGCATCGACTATTGTGTGGTTAAAGCACCGCGCTTCGCATTCGAGAAATTCAAGGACTCCGACGATACGCTTTCGACGCGCATGAAGGCGGTCGGCGAGGTCATGGCAATCGGTCGCACGTTCGAAGAGGCGCTTGGCAAGGCGCTTCGCTCGCTCGAGAACGGGCGCGCAGGTTTGGGCGTTGACGGACACGTGCGCGCATCCGAAACAAAGGAGGGTTACGCTGACCTGCTTGCGCGTCCAACTTGCGATCGAATCGTCTACGTCGGATGCGCACTGCGGTGCGGGTGGACGGCTGCGGAGATTCATGAGCTTACAGGCATCGACCGTTTCTTCCTGGATCGTATGGCCGATATCGTCGCCGTGCAAGAGGCGCTGCGCGGTGCGCGCATCGACGACATGGATGCCGAGGCATTCCGCATTGCGAAACGCTATGGGCTATCCGACGTGCAAATCGCCTTCCTCACGAATTCGACGGAGATTGTCGTGCGTACGCGCCGCAAGGCGCTTGGGGTTACCCCGGCATTTAAGACCGTCGACACGTGCGCGGCGGAATTCGAAAGCGGCACGGCGTACCACTATAAAACCTACGATGCCGATGAGTCCGAAATCGGTACGCAGAACAGCAAAGCGTATTCGAACGGGAAGCCGAAGGCGCTCATCTTAGGTGCTGGCCCTAACCGTATCGGTCAAGGCATCGAGTTCGACTATTGCTGTGTTCATGCAAGCTATGCCTTGAAGGAGGCGGGTTGGGAAACCATCATGGTGAACTGCAACCCGGAGACGGTTTCAACGGATTACGATACGTCCGACAAACTGTATTTCGAGCCGCTGACTTTCGAGGATGTCATGGATATCATCGATGCCGAACGTCCTGCCGGCGTGGTTGCGACCTTGGGCGGGCAGACGCCACTAAAGCTTGCCCGCGCGCTTGAAGAAGCTGGCGTTCCCCTTTTGGGAACCGGAGCTGACGCGATCGATCTTGCCGAGGACCGCGATCGATTCGCGGCGCTGCTCGATGGATTGGGCATCGCGTATCCTCCTGCGGGCGATGCGACGACACTCGATGATGCCGAACGAGTTGCCGCACGCATCGGGTTCCCGCTTCTGGTCCGTCCGAGCTACGTGCTTGGTGGACGCGGCATGGCAATCGTGTACGATGCGGCGCAGCTTCGCAAGTACATGGGGGAGGCGGCGAAGATTTCGCCGGATCACCCGGTATATCTCGATAAATTCCTCGAATCGGCGATAGAAGTCGACCTTGATTGCGTCTGCGATGGTGAGGACGTCTACATCGGTGGTGTGATGGAGCACATCGAAGAAGCAGGCATCCATTCGGGGGATTCTGCTTGCTGCATCCCTCCGTTTTCGCTGTCAGATGCGTTAATTGCGCGCTTCCGTGATATCGCATGGCGTTTGTCGCTTGCTATCGGCGTGCATGGCCTGCTCAACATCCAATTTGCCGTGAAGGATCAGAACGTTTACGTTATCGAGGCGAATCCTCGCGCAAGCCGTACCGTACCTTTCGTTTCCAAGGCGACGGGTGTGCCGCTTGCAAAGGTTGCAACGCGTGTCATGGCGGGGGAGCGCCTTTCTGATATCGAGTTACCACCTGACGATCTCAATCTGGGCTATTGTGCTGTTAAGGAAGCAGTTTTGCCGTTCGGTCGGTTCCCGGGTTCAGACGTCGTACTCGGCCCCGAGATGAAATCAACGGGCGAAGTGATGGGAATCGCATCGGCGTTTCCCGCGGCATACGCGAAGACGCAACTGGCGATTTCATATGAGTTGCCCACATCGGGGACGGTGTTCATCAGCGTAGCCGATCGCGATAAGCGCTCGATTGCATCTATCGCACGCGATTTCGCGCGTCTTGGTTTCGACATCGTGAGTACAGGTGGAACGGCTAAAACCCTCGCTTCCTCGGGCATTCCATGCCGCAAGGTCGGCAAGGTTGGCGAAGGCCATTCGAGCATTGTCGACATGATTGCCGACGGGGAGATAAAACTGATGATCAACACGCCGTTCGGTCATGGTTCGCGTGGCGATGGTTATGCGCTTCGCCTCGCAGCTGTGCGGTATGGCGTAACATATGCGACGACTATCGCTGCCGCCCAGGCGCTTGCTGCCGCTATGGAGGTGGCTAAAAACGACGGCTTGGATGTAGTGGCGCTTCAAGACTTGCCGAGGCGGTAGCGTAGAAGCATCCGAAAGAGGGTTTTGAACGCGTTGGCGTGCGTTTATGCAGATAAACGTATCAGAATGGAGTTTTATATGTGCGGAATCGTTGGATATACTGGAAGTGCTCCTGCTGCGCAGAAGCTTCTCGATGGTTTGGCGAAGCTCGAGTATCGTGGCTATGATTCGGCTGGTATTGCCGTTGACGAAGGCGGGAAGCTGCAGGTGGTCCGGCGTAGGGGGAAAGTCGCGGAGCTTTCGCATACTGTCGGGCATTTCGACCTGACCGGCAAAAGCGGCATCGGCCATACGCGTTGGGCCACCCATGGCCGCCCTTCCGAAGCAAACGCACATCCGCATGTGTCGTGTGCGGGCGATATCGCAGTCGTTCATAACGGTATCATCGAGAATTTCGCCGACCTGCGTGAAGAGCTCAGCCGGCGTGGTCACGCGTTTCGTAGCGAGACCGATACCGAGGTCATCGCTCACCTGATCGAGGAAACGTATGCGGACCTTTCGAAAAGTGCGAGCACGACATCAGAGGCATCTGGCCTACTTGAAGCTGTACGCCTTGCGAGTATGCGCCTGGTAGGTTCGTACGGTCTTGCCGTGATGAGCTCCAAGGAGCCTGGGATCATCGTGACCACATGCAAGGATATGCCGATAATCGTGGGCAAGGGGAGCGACGGCGCATATGCCGCATCTGACGCCATCGCCGTCATCGGTGCTACACGAGATGTCGTTTTCCTGAAAGACGGGCATCTGGCGTGCCTGGCGTGCGACGATATTTCGTTCTTCGATGGATACGGAAAGCCGGTTTCAGAGGAGACCACTCATATCTCATGGGATATGGACGTCGCCGAGAAGGGCGGCTATCCCGATTTCATGTTGAAAGAGATTCACGAGCAGCCGCGTGTCATTCGCGATACGCTCAAAGGGCGTTTGGTAGCCGGTCATCTCGAAATCGATGAACTCGACATGACTGCGGAAGAGCTTAACCTCATCGATCGTGTGTACATCATCGCGTGCGGAACGAGTTACCATGCCGGCCTCATCGCCAAGGAGCAGATCGAGGGTTGGGCACGTATTCCCACCGAGGTCGAGGTTGCGAGTGAATTCCGCTATCGCAATCCGATTATCACGCCAACGACGCTTGTCGTCGCGGTTTCGCAATCGGGCGAGACAGCCGATACGCTTGCTGCCATCCGCGATGCTCGCATCAAAGGCGCGCGCGTGTTCGGCATCACGAATGTGCTGGGAAGCCCGGTCGCACGCGAATCCGACGGCGTCATCTATACAAAAGCGAATAAGGAGATCGCTGTAGCGTCCACTAAATCCTTCCTCGGTCAGTTGGTGAGCCTTTCGCTTCTGGCGCTTCTGCTGGCGCAGGCGAAGGGCAAGATGCGCATGAACCAGATTCGCCTCATCTTCCGAGAGCTCGGTGACACGGCCGAGCAGGTTGAGCGCATCCTTTCGGACACATCTGCCATTGACGATGCTGCTCGAGCATGCGTTGATGCGACCAGCGCGTTATTCGTTGGGCGGGGAATGGGAGCAGCTATCGCGAAAGAAGGCGCTCTGAAGCTCAAAGAAATAAGCTATCTGCATGCGGAAGCGTATGCGGCGGGCGAGATGAAGCATGGTCCTATCGCGCTTATTGATGAGGGCTTTCCCGTTATCGCGATTGCCACGCAAAGCCCGGTGTATGACAAAGTCATCTCGAATGTGCAGGAAGCGAAGGCGCGAGGTGCACTTGTTGTTGCCATCGCCACTGAAGGTGACAAGGAGATCGTTAAGCACGCTGATCATGTGATTTACATTCCGAAGATTCGCGATGCCCTTTCGGCCATCACAGCGAGCGTTCCGCTGCAGCTTCTAGCGCGTTCGATTGCCGTGATTCGAGGATGCGACATCGACCAACCGCGTAATCTTGCGAAATCGGTGACGGTGGAATAGCCGTTAAACGTGCACGTTCAGCATGGTGCACATAAAGGCGTTAGCCGCTCGTTCGATCGAATCATCGAGTGGTGGCAGAGTTTGCGTCGAAAGTCCAGCCTTTACGGCCTTACGTTCTAGCGCGCGTTCGATCAACCAATCGGCTATTTCCGGGTTCTTCGCAAGCAAAGGCCCATGCAGATACGTACCTACGATATTACGGAAACGCACGCCATCAGCTGCATCTTTATCGTTATTGCCCTTGCCGTGATGTCCGATGACTGCGCCGAATGCTTCGCAGCCGTCTCCCAAGAAAGTTCGTCCCGCGTGGTTCTCGTAACCGATGACCGGTAAGCTTGCCAGAGGGCTATTCAGCGCGATGTTGCCGACGAGGCGGTTGTGCGATCCACCTTCTGCACGTTTGGTTACGATGTTTGCAAGCCCTAACCCAGGGACCCTTTCGTCGCCGAGCAACCACTCTTGTCCAAGCATTTGATAGCCTCCGCAAATGGCGAGCAGAACCCCGTCATCTTCCACATAGCGGCGAAAATCCTCAGTCTGAGCGAGAAGATCTATGGACGCGAGATGCTGCTCTCGGTCGGGACCTCCTCCAAGGAATACGATATCGGCGGTTGTGAGATCTGCCTTCTGCCCATGTTCAACACGAACTATATCCACTTCGATTCCGCGCGCACGTGCCCGTCTTTCGAGTACGATGACGTTGCCACCATCGCCATAGAGGTTCAATAGTTCAGGGTACATGTGAACGATGGTGAGCTTCGCGCCGTGCATTCTTGTTTTGCCGTTTTGCTCAGCGTTGTCTTCCATATACCCTTCGGCGAAAGACGCCGATGCCGGTTTGGGAAGATGCGCGAGTTTGTCGAGTTGTTCTTTCACATGGGGAAGCGCCGTGTAATTTGCGATGAGGAAGAAGCTTGCGTTCGGTGAAACAGCTTGGGCTTTTGCGAGGAAATCTTTTGCATCGTCGACCAGCTGAGCTGTGATGCCGGCGTATTTCAGGCGTACCTGCATATCGTGGGAACGTATGCCGCCAGCAAACGCAACCAATTCGTCTTCCTGCGCAAGTTCTTGAAAATCAATGTCCCACAGCCACGATACATCGTGACCGTCAGCCTCTTTATCATTGATGAAGAATGCCACTGCTTTCGGGCCGGGCGTCTCTAAGATGATCCGGAGGTTCTGATTGAATCCGGTCGGATTCTTCGCGAGATTCAAAAGAACAGTTCGTTCGTCAATCCGATAATGTTGCAAGCGTCCATTGTGTGGGTCGAACGCAAGTAGCGCTTCATTGACACGAGCAATCGGGGTTCCTGTGCATGCGGTTGCCGCGCATACGGCAAGCACGTTATACGCCATGTAAGTTCCCGTGAACGGGGCAGTGATCCGAGTTTGCTCATCCCCGTATTGCACGGCAAGCGAGATTCCCTCTGTTGACCAAACAAGGTTGTTCGCAGCGAAAACCGGGTGCATACGGTGGAATCCGCACGAAGGGCACCTATACGATCCTAGCTGTCCGTATTGATACCATTCGTATTCGAGTATCGAGTCGCACTGCTGGCACATGCTCGCGTCTGCTACGGTATTTTGCTCGAGTTTTAGATCCTGCTCGATGCCGAACGGGATGCATGCGTTCTCAACGGCATTGGCAACTGCTTGGCACAGAGGGTCATCAGCGTTGTAGATCAGCGTTGTTTTGGGGCTCGATTGAAGTGCCTGCACAATCGAGCCCTGCACATGGTCGATTTCGCCTGAGCGGTCGAGCTGGTCGCGGAAGAGATTCAACAGCACGACGAAATCAGGCAGAAGCTGCGGAAGCACGTGCGCAAGCCATAACTCGTCGCACTCGAGTACACCCCAGTCAGCGCCTTTGGTTCGCAAGAGCGCTGTAGCGATTCCCGAATCGAGATTCGCACCGGTTCGGTTGCAGACGACCGTCTTGCCATCTGCTTCGAGCGCATCGGCTAAAAGATTCGAAACGGTTGTCTTGCCGTTCGTTCCAACGATGACAATCGAACCCTCGCGAAGGCGCTCTCGTAAATCGGCGATCAACATGGGATCGACGTACAAGCCGATTTTGCCAGGGAAATTTCCCGCAGGGCGCCTAAAAACGTTCTTGAGCGCCCATGCGGCTCCCGCGCCTGCTAATCGTGCGATGTTGAACCTGATGCTCATGTGCTCCTTATCGTATGGAGGTCCGTTTATACACAGGTCGTTGTCTTTAAATCGCAGCTTCGCCGTGTTCGCGCGTGCGGATGCGCACGACTTCCTCGACGGGACTGATGAATATCTTGCCGTCTCCGACCTCGCCCGTTGCCGCGGTCTTGCAGATGAGCTCAACGATTCCGTCAACGGTTTCATCAGTAACGATGAGTTCGAATTTCACCTTAGGAATCATGTTCAACAGCACCTCGGTACCGCGGAAGTATTCCGACCAGCCATGTTGGTTACCGCAGCCCATCACTTGGGTGATGGTCATGCCGGATATGCTTGCGGCAAACAGAGCTTCTTTCAATGGTTCGAGTTTCTCGGGGCGCACGATGGCGCTTATTCTTTTCATACATACTCCTTACAACGCATCGCTATGTTGTGACAATCCAAGTTTTAGTCGAGTCCAAGGTACGCCGGATAGGCGCTTTCGCCATGTGCGGCAACATCGAGGCCGCGCGCCTCATCGGCTTCGCTCACGCGCAAAGAGCCGGTATAGATCGCCTTCACAACGAGACCGATGACCAGACCGAGGACGATGACGAATGCAAGCGTTACGAGGATGCCCAAGAATTGGCTGACGAGAAGCGACGGATCGCCTGTATACAATAATCCGCCGAAATCGGTCCACGAAAGCTCGGGAACGCAGAAGATGCCAGTGAGCAGACCACCTACAACGCCGCCGACCGAATGACAGCCGAACGCATCAAGTGCGTCATCATAACCGATTTTGCGTTTCGCAACGCTAATGGCGAAGAAGCAACAGGGTGCGGTTACGAGGCCGATGACGATCGCCGCCCATGGCTCAACGAAGCCGGCAGCGGGCGTGATGCCGACGAGGCCGGCGACAAGGCCCGTGCAGGCGCCGACAAGAGTTGGTTTGCGCACGCGCACACGTTCTACGCAAATCCACGAGAACATACCAGCTGCAGAAGCTGCGATGGTGTTGAGCAGGGCAAGTGCGGCGGTACCATCAGCTGCGAATTGCGAGCCGGCATTGAAGCCGAACCAGCCAAACCATAAAAGAGCTGCACCGAGGGCAACGAAGGGGACGTTATGCGCACGGTAGCTCATGAGGCCGAAACCGCGACGTCCTCCGAGCAGTATGCAGAGCACGAGGCCCGTTACGCCCGAGCTGATGTGAACGACATCGCCACCCGCGAAGTCAAGTGCACCGATCACATCGCCGATGAGGGAGCCTTCGCCTCCCCATACCATATGGGCAAGCGGCGAGTAGACAAGCGGCACCCATAAAGCGATGAAGAGGAGCATCGCCCCGTATTTCATACGGCCGGCGACTGCACCCGTAATGATGGCACAGGTAATCATGCAGAACGCCATTTGGAACCCAATATCGATGATTCCCGGATAGGTTGCACCTTCAGGAACGTTTGCTGCATCAGAGAGCATGTCATTTACGGCTGGAAGGCAACCGAGCTGATCGAACCCGCCGAAGAACGAGAATGAGCCGTCACCTCCATAGGCGAACGACCAGCCGCAGACAATCCACATCACGCCCACAACGGCGATGATGCTTAGAACCATGATCATGGTGTTGATGACGTTCTTGCGTCTCGACAAACCACCATAGAAGAATGCGAGACCCGGCGTCATGAGCAGCACGAGCATCGTGCAGACGATCATGAACGCCGTCGATCCTGTGTCGTACACGGGAATCACCCTACCTTTCATCACAAAACTGCCGACGTTTTAAAAACGTCATTGATTTTCGAACGGATAGGTTGCGAGTTCGTTTCACGCTCATCGGGTTAATGCGGTCTTAACTATCATGTAACGGGGTTGCAACAATCTCTCGGCATCTGTTCAGCACATGTACTTCATGTGTGGCAAATACCAGATGCATACGCTGTACAAAAGTGCTATGCTTCGCCCTATCGTTTGTGAGGAAATCAGAACAAAGCGATGCGAGAGAAAGAAGAACCATGAAACGCTTGCTGATCGTTGTTGATTTTCAAAAGGATTTCGTCGATGGAGCTCTTGGGTTTTCCGGGGCGCTGCCGTTGCGTGAGCGAATCGCCGCGAAGATCATGGAGTACCAGGATCGTGGCGACAAAATCGTTTACACGATCGATACTCACGGGGCAGGTTATCTCGAAACGCAAGAAGGCCGAAATCTGCCCATTCCCCATTGCATTAAAGGGTCAGAGGGCCAAAAGCTTGACGAATCGATTCAGCATTTGTTCCGCGAAAACGTCGACAAATTGTTTTTTAAAGGAACCTTCGGCTCGTCTGAGCTGTTCGATTGGCTGCGTGAGGTCAATAAGCTTGCAGACGATATGGACAAGATACCGTTCGAGTGTATTGAATTGGTCGGCCTCCTTTCAAACATTTGCGTGATTTCCGAATGCGTTATTGCGAAAACAGCCTGTCCAGAGGTACCCGTCATCGTAGATGCTCTTTGCACCGCATCGAATGATCCAAAGGCGAACGAGGCTGCGCTCGATGTTATGGAGAGCTTGCAGATCAAGGTTATCAATCGATAGGGTTTCATCCGTTTGCAACTGCTGCACGATAACGCGTGCGGCTATGGAAGATGGACTATGACCAGAGTAGGTGTGATTTCCGATACGCATGGCCGTCTGGCCGATGCCGCTTACGCTGCCATGGCGGATAGCGACTATATCATTCACGCAGGCGATATCGGGGATCCTGCGATTCTCCGCGAACTTGAAACTCTAGCACCTGTATATGCTGTTTTAGGAAACAACGATTTCGACGAATACGGCGAAGCTGTTGGGCGTATTATCCGGCCGACCATCGAAGGTGTGCGCTTTTGCGTAGCGCATTATCCGCAGGATGTTCGCCTCGGATTGGGATCGCGGAGCGCATTGCATGCTGGCATGCCCATTCCCCATGTGCGCATTCATGGGCATACGCACGCCCCCAAACTGGTGACCGGCGTCGAGGCGAGGCCATCGGATTTGCTTTTATGTCCAGGATCGGCCAGTCGCCCGCGCAGTGGCTATCAAAGGAGCGTGGCGCATCTCGATATCGAAGATGGTGTTATCTCTCGCGTATGGGTTGAGACGCTCCTCGGGGATATCGTGATGGAATGGGGTAGGTAAACCCCTATAATGGGCTTCGACATCCATTGATTAATCGCTTACGAACAGCGTTTTCGAAAGGACAAAAGGCATGGAACGTGCGAACGCATGGAAAACGTATTCCGAACAGGACATGGGCAAAATCAATAGTCTTTGCGATGATTACAAGGCATTCATCTCATTCAACAAGACGGAGCGTGAATGTGTTGCCTCGATGACGGCGCTTGCCGAATCGTGCGGTTATGTGCCACTCGAGCTGGCTATCGAGGAAGGGCAGTCGCTCCAGTCGGGCGATGCGGTGTGGGCGAGTAAGCATGGCAAGACGCTCATGCTTGTTCATATCGGAGAAGAGCCCATGGTAAATGGCTTCAACATCCTAGGTGCGCATATAGACTCGCCACGCCTTGATTTGAAGCAGAACCCCCTGTATGAGAGCAATGGCCTCGTGCTGCTTGACACGCATTATTACGGTGGCATCAAGCATTATCAGTGGGTTACCATCCCGCTTGCACTTCACGGCGTCGTCGCCAAGAAAGATGGGACGGTTGTGCAAGTCGCTATCGGAGATCAAGCAGATGATCCGGTCTTCTGCGTGACCGACTTGCTCATCCACTTAGGGAAAGCCCAGCTCGAAAAGAAGGGCTCGGAAGTTGTCGAGGGAGAGGCGCTTGATGTGTTGGCAGGCGGTCAGCCGCTTCCAGGTGCTGCCGACGATTGCAAAGAGCCTGTTCGCGAGCAGGTGCTTGCCATCCTCAAAGAGAAATATGGTATCGAGGAAGAGGATTTCCTTTCGGCAGAGCTTGAAGTCGTCCCTGCAGGCGAAGCACGCGATCTGGGCTTCGATCGAAGCATGGTAATCGGCTATGGGCAGGACGATCGCGTATGTGCGTACACTTCGTTTGCGGCGCAGCTGGAAGTTGTAACGCCGAAGAAGACCACTGTGTGCATCCTCGTTGACAAGGAGGAGATTGGAAGCGTTGGCGCAACAGGAATGGCATCGTTGTTCTTCGAGGATACCATTGCCGAGATCATGGAACTTGCTGGCGAAGGCGGTGCACTGAACGTGCATCGCGCTTTAGCTGCCTCGAGCATGCTTTCGTCAGATGTTTCTGCAGGCTTCGATCCTTCGTATGCCAACGTGTTCGAGACGAAGAACGCAGCCTATCTAGGCCGTGGCCTCGTTTTCAATAAATATACGGGTGCGCGAGGGAAAAGCGGGAGCAACGATGCACGTGCCGAATACGTCGCACGAGTTCGCAGCATCATGGATGACGCAGAAGTGCATTTCCAAACGGCTGAGTTAGGCAAGGTCGATGCGGGTGGTGGTGGCACCATCGCGTACATCCCTGCAAAATACGGCATGGACGTCATCGACAGCGGCGTTGCGGTTTTGAGCATGCATGCTCCGTGGGAGGTCACATCGAAGGCCGATATCTACGAAGCATTCAAAGGTTATAAAGCTTTTCTGTTGAATGCATAGCCGTACAACGACTTTTTGGCACTCGAAGGTTAAGAGTGCTAATATATGCTGCGAACAATAGGATAAGCAGCGATTTCAGTGTGCGTTTTTCGCTGCTTCGCAGGAAAGAGAGAACAATGGCATTCGAAAAATTTACTGACAAAGCGCGCAAGGTGCTCGTGCTTGCTCAAGATGAAGCACGTGCACTTCATCAGCCTTATGTGGGCACCGAGCATATCCTCCTTGGCCTTATCCAGGAAAAGGAAGGTTTGGCCGCGCAAGCGCTCGATCGTCTGTCGATTCACTATGACGATGTGATCAGAACCATTCATCAAGTCGTCAGTATCGATGAGTCAACAGATGTGTCTGGACATCTGAATTTCACGCCGCGCGTAAAACGCGTGTTAGAGAACTCGTTGCGCGAGGCCATGCAGATGGGGCAGAGCTACATTTCTACTGAGCATTTGCTTCTCGGTATCGTACGCGAAGGCGAGGGCACGGCAATCGAGATCCTCAAGCGCTTGGGAAAGACAACCGATGATGTTCGCGCCGCGATGAACGACCTCGTTGGGCAAAGCCCCGTCTATGCAGGCCAAAACGTATTTGGTGGGGATTCTAATTCCGATAGCATGCTCAAGGAGTACGGCACTGATCTCACTCAGAAAGCGCGTGATGGCAAGCTTGACCCAGTTATTGGCCGCGCGAGCGAGATAGAGCGTGTCATGCAAATCCTTGCTCGCCGTCAGAAGAACAATCCTTTGCTCATTGGCGAGCCCGGTGTCGGCAAGACTGCCGTCATCGAAGGACTTGCTCAGCTTATCGTTTCTAATCAGGTGCCTGATATCTTACGTGGTAAGCGCTTGATCACTCTTGACGTTTCCGCTTTGGTCGCCGGCAGCAAGTATCGCGGCGAGTTCGAAGACCGCCTCAAGCGTTGCTTGAAGGAAGTCATCGAAGCAGGCGATGTCATCTTGTTCATCGATGAGATGCACACGTTGATTGGTGCAGGCTCAGCTGAAGGCTCCATCGATGCTGCGGCTATTCTCAAGCCGCCGCTGTCTCGTGGCGAGATCCAGGTTATCGGCGCGACGACTCTCGAGGAATACCGCAAGCATCTCGAGAAGGATTCTGCGCTCGAGCGCCGTTTCCAACCTCTTACGGTGAACGAGCCGAACGAGGAGCAAACGCTTCGCATCATGGAAGGACTGCGCGACAAGTATGAGGCGCATCACCAGGTGCATTTCTCCGATGAGGCGCTGCAGGCTGCGGTATCGCTGTCGAATCGATACATCCAAGACAGATTCCTGCCGGATAAAGCGATTGATCTGCTTGACGAGGCAGGTGCTCGCATGCGAATCCGTAATATGACACTGCCCAAAGAGGTGCGTGAACTCGATGAAGCATTGCGTACCCTTCGCAAAGAGAAAGACGCAGCCATCGCTGCGCAGGATTTCGAGCAAGCTGCGAAACTGCGGGACGAAGAGGCTGCTTTGCGCGAAAAGCGTGAACAGGCTGAGAAAGACTGGGAGCAGAATGCCCAGCAGAGCGTGCAGCAGGTTACGGTCGAGGATATCGCCGATGTCGTTTCGATGTCGACAGGCGTGCCTGTTTCAAGCTTGACCGAAGCGGAAACAGAAAAGCTCCTGCGTATGGAAAGCGTTCTGCACGAGCGTGTCGTGGGGCAGACCGAAGCCGTCAGCGCTCTATCGAAGGCTATCCGCCGCTCGCGCAGCGGTTTGAAGGATCCCCGCCGTCCTGCTGGTTCGTTCATTTTCCTCGGTCCGTCCGGCGTTGGCAAAACGGAGCTTTCCAAGGCTCTCGCCGAGTTTCTTTTCAATACGGAGGATGCTCTTATCTCGCTTGACATGTCTGAATACATGGAGAAGCATTCTGTGTCGCGCCTTGTTGGTTCGCCTCCTGGCTACGTGGGATTCGATGAAGGCGGCCAGTTGACCAAGGCAGTGCGTCAGCGCCCATACTCAGTCGTGCTTTTCGATGAAATCGAGAAGGCGCATCC
>JAFRLO010000004.1 GCA_017431165.1 Eggerthellaceae bacterium | reverse complement strand
CGATTCTGTTTTTGGCAAGCGATAAGGCGGGAATGCTGACAGGGCAGGTCATAAAGGTATCTGGAGGACACGCCTTATAAAACCCGATTTGCAGGTATGTACTGCGTAAGAAAGAGCAAACGACGCAGCATAAGTCAAAAACAACAAGCGTGAGGATTCCAATAAAGCGAATGAGGTCCTGTTTCCAGACGGTACGGAAGCGCTTGGCAATAGAGAGGGGGGCTAACCGATCCGGCGAGCCCCCCTTGTCATCGCATTGTGTGCTCAATCATGCAAAAACTACATGACGCGCTTGATGGCCTTGCGCCATCCAGCGAGCACCGCTTCTCGCGTTTCATCGTCCATTTGAGGTTCGAACACTTCGTCATTCCCGCGCAATCCGAGAAGGTAATCCGTGCTCGCATAGTAATTGGTCTTTAGGCCTGCGAGGAATGCGGCGCCGAGAGCTGTGGTTTCGACGCTTGCGGGGCGAAGCAGCGTTGTTTCGAGGATATCGGCTTGGAACTGCATGCAGAAGCCGTTGTTGCTGACGCCGCCGTCGACGTTGATGAGGCGGATTGCCTGGCAGGAGTCGGCTTCCATCGCTTTGACGAGGTCGTAGTTTTGGTAGGCGATGGCTTCGAGCGCCGCACGGCAGATATGCGCCCTGTTCACACCGCGGGTGATGCCGAGGATGGCACCGCGTGCATCGGGGTTCCAATACGGAGCTCCGAGTCCCGTGAAAGCGGGGACGATATATACGCCCGCAGCATCATCCACACTTCTCGCCATCGCTTCGGTTTCGGCGGCATCGGTTATGATGCCGAGGTTATCGCGAAGCCATTTGATGAGCGTGCCGCAATTCAGAACGCTGCCTTCGAGCGCATAGGTGACTTTTTCTCCAGGGGCACTTGCTGCAACGGTTGTGAGCAAGCCGTGCGTGCTCTCGCATGCGGACTCGCCTGTGTTCACGAGCAGGAAGCAACCTGTTCCGTAGGTCGCCTTCGCCTGCCCGGCTTCGAAACAGCACTGGCCGAAGAGCGCTGCCTGCTGATCACCAACGAGACTTGCGATAGGCGTTCCCTCAAGCGGACCGGCAGCGACGAATCCGTAATTAAATGCGCTTGGATGTGCGCTCGGCAGCATCGAGGCGGGAATGCCGAACAGGTCAAGCAGCCATTCATCCCATTCGAGCGTATGGATGTTGAAGAGCATCGTGCGCGATGCGTTGGTGTAGTCCGTTGCATGGACAGCGCCACCGGTGAGGTTCCATAAGATCCATGTATCGACCGTGCCGAACGCGAGCTTGCCTGCGTAGGCTTCTTCCCACGCACCTGGCGTGTTATCGAGTAGCCACTTGATTTTGCTGGCAGAGAAATAGGCATCGGGAAGAAGCCCCGTCTTCTTTTTGATTTGCAAGGCGATCTCTTCGGCACCGCAGATCTCGTTTACCATTTCTGCGGTACGCCGGCATTGCCATACGATGGCATTGGCAATCGGCTCGCCGGTTTCGCGATTCCAGATCATTGTCGTTTCGCGCTGGTTAGTGATGCCGATGGCAGCGACGTTTTCAGCGGAAAGCTCACGTGCGCATGCCAGCTGTTCGAGCGTATGTTTCACGGATTGCCAAATCTGCATTGGGTCGTGCTCGACCCAGCCTGGCTTAGGATAAATCTGAGGGAATTCCTCTTGGAACGACCTGACCGTGTTTCCCTTCTCGTCGACAAGCAGAGCGCGTGATGATGTGGTGCCCTGGTCGATGGCGATGAGATACGTTTCCTTAAGACCAGCTTCTGTCGGATTCACTCTGTTCTCGCTTTCTACTTAAGTCCTCTATACGTTTCCCGAATTCGCGTGGAATCACTCGGCAGGGCTTTCCATGCGGTCTTCAATCCATTGCAGGACATCGTTGTAGACCTTCTCGTGGTCGACTTCGTTGTGCACTTCATGGCGCATGCCATCGTAAAGCGTGAGCGTGACATCATTGATATTCGCCTTACGGAACATGTCGTAGACGGCGGTGACGCCCTTGCCGTTGTTGCCGACGGGGTCTTCGTTGCCTGCAATGAATAAGACGGGAAGGTCGCGCGGGACTTTATCAGCGCAGCTTTGATGCGCGATTTTCTCGCAAAGCTCCATTAAGGTTGCATACCCACCTGCCTTAAAGGGGAAGCCGCTTGCCTCATCGGCAATATAGGCATCAACAACCGCATCGTCATGGCTGAGCCAATCGAATTTGGTGCGTGCGTCCTTGATAGCGCCGGAATAGGCGCCATCAGCCAAGTTGTGCAAGGTCTTGCTCTGGTAACGAATGCCCTTGCTCTTCGCGATGCGCCGGGCGAGGATAAGACCGGCCTTGCAAACGGCGACGGGATTATGCCCTGTACCCGAAAGAATCGCTCCGCTTAAGCCCGCTCCATGTTGGCTTATGTACAGGCGAGTAACGAAGCTTCCCATGCTATGTCCATACATGAAATACGGAACGTCCTCGCCGTAGCTTTGCTGTATAGCGAGACGCAGCTCATGGGCATCATCGACAAGCACCTGCGAACCGCCCTCGATGGGCATGACGCCCCAGTCGGTCTTCGTTGCAGCCGTGTCGCCATGACCGATATGATCGATACCGCAAGCGATGAACCCATGGTCGACGAAGAAACGCGCGAGGTCGTCGTAGCGTGTGATGTGCTCTGCCATGCCATGTACGAACTGGATGATACCGCGTGGTTTTCCGTCCAAGTCCGCGGCTTGCCAAATCTGCCCTTTGCATGTGCTCTTGGCGTCATGGGAAGGGAAGTTGATGGGGATGATTGCGACATCGGTCATCGTATGCTCCTTTGCTCAAACTGATACGGCTTCGGTTCCATGCTCACGATTCAGTATAAACGAAATGCTTTTGCAAAACGGTTGAGTGCTAACCGCCAATCCTCGTGCCAGCTTCGGCCCATCGCGCTTGGGCGGCAGCCAATTCTTCGCGACCTTCTTCTGTATCCTGACGGAAGTAGAGCGGCGTCCAATTCATATTTTCCAGCGAGTAGATGGTTTCGGGGAGCTTTGCAAACGGGATGGCGATAAGATGCATGCCTGCCGGGTACAGGTTGCGGCGTTTCAACCCGTGATGCATGCCGGTGATGCAGAAATTCACCTTGCCAGTAACGTAAGGGTGCGCATACATCCAGCCGCAGCTCATGACGGGCGTCGACTTCGACTCCCATGGATCTCCCGACACCCAGCTTGTTGCACGCAGGATGATTTCGGCTTTCTCAGTGGGGGCGACGACTACGAGGATATCGGGGTCGAAGTCGCATGCTTTGATAGGCGCCATGACGACGACGTTGTGCGCGCCGAGCGTTAACGTGGGCAAAAGGTCATGCAAACGCGCATTCGGCGCCTGCGTGGCGTACATGTCGATATCGGGACCGATCAGCCCACTCGCAGCGAGACCGTTATCAGGCACCATTCCAAGTGCCACCTTGCCGAAGCATGTCTCGTTGTCCTTATCGATGTAGAACGCGCCATCTCCGCGTGAAGCAGCGTGCACCAGCTCGCAGAACGCTCCTGTGCCCTCGAATCTCTCGACTCCTTTCGGAGGAGCGTAATAGTACTTCAAAGCGACAGGTGAGAATTCCAATTCCAGTTTTGCGAAGGTTTCGCGGGCTTTCTCGTCGATGAGCATGCTCAACTCCTTTTGAGACAATGCGCATATACGCGCGGATTCTTTCATGTGCATACCGACAGTATAGAGCAAGTGTCGCGCTCACGTGGTACGATTGCGTGCGACGAAAAGGTTCTGACGCGCGGTTCCGGAGATAGCGCGAGAGGAGATCGATACCTATGAAGTTCCTTGTAGCCTCCGACATCCATGGCTCGGCGTTTTGGTGCGCGCGATTGGTGGAGCATATAGTAAGCGAGGCTCCCGACAAGGTTATCCTGCTCGGCGATCTTCTGTACCATGGCCCTCGAAATCCGCTTCCTGAAGGACATGATCCACGGGAGGTCGCGCGCATGCTCAACAAATATGCCGATCGCATCATCGCGGTGCGTGGCAACTGCGAGGCTGAAGTCGATCAAGTGATGCTCGACTTTTCGTGCATGGCCGATTACGCAGTGGTCTTCGATGGAGACCAGGAGCTGTTTTGCACGCACGGTCACCTTTTCGATTCCGACCATCTTCCTCCGATGTCTGAGGGTGCCTGTTTTGTTTCGGGGCACACGCATGTGCAGGTAAACGAAGTGAAAGACGGGCACCGCTTCGTGAATCCGGGGAGCGTGAGCCTGCCGAAGGATGGCATCCATGGCTATGCGGTCTATCAGGATGGCGCATTCGAACTGAAAAGCCTCTAGCATAGGAGGGGCGTTTCGGTAAGTCTGGTGAACTTCTCCGCATCGCGCTTGCGCCGTGCTATATTTACCCCTTGGAAACTGACGCCTCCATGCAAAATGCATGTAACACGAAGGGTGCGCGAATGGTAGAGCTGAGAGCCTACGAAGGGCTGATCCATAATCATGAGGAACTCGCCGAAGAGCTGGGCGTATCGATTGATGGCTTATCGCGTCGTGAGCGTGAGGAGCGATTGGTTGTTGCTGCATGGGATGCATGGGGCACTTCGTTGGGCAACCACCTCAATGGGCAGTTCGCCATCGTGCTATACAACCCTGAAACCTACGAGACTTTCTGCACACGCGATCCTTTGGGCGCGGAGCTTTTGTTTTATTACAAGACCATCGACGGCCGTCTGCTCGTTGCCACACAGATAAAGGACCTGTTCGATCAGCCTGGATTCCGACGCGAGCTCAATCGCGAACTCATTCAGTTCTATTTGGGCTTCAACTACGTTCCCGGCGAGGAGACCCTGTTCAAGGGTGTATACAAACTCGAGCCAGGCGGTTATTTGACATTCGGTTCAGGCGGGCTGGTGCTCGGGCGGTATTGGGAGCTTTCTTTCGAGCCTGATGAGTCGAAGAGCCTGGAAGAGTGGGCCGATGAGCTCGATTGTGCGTTCGATGCGAGCATAGATACGATCATCGATGAGGGGGAAGAGGTCGATAGCTTCCTCTCGGGCGGTGTTGATTCGTCGTACATCTTAGCGAAGAGCGGTGCTAAGAAGGCTTACTGCGTCTCTTATGACGACCCTTCGGCAAGCGAAGAGGAAGATGCGCGCAAGACCGCAGAAACGCTCGGTCGCGCCTTCGAGGGCGTTAAGGTCACACCCGAGGAGTTCTTTGCCTCAATCGACGACTTCCTTTTAGCTTATGAGCAACCCTCCGCCGACGTTGCCGGCCTTGCATTGTTCTGCGCGTGCAAGAAGATAGCCCAAGAATCGAAGCTGTGCCTCTCGGGCGAAGGGGCTGACGAGTTCTTCGGAGGCTACAGTATCTATCGCAATGCTAAGCGCTACAACAAGAATACCTCGGTGTATTTCGGGGCGACCTATATCATGGCGGACTTCGAGCAGAAGCGCTTTTTGAAGAAGTGGTATGCGAACCGTAAAGCTGGCGATTTCATGCGTGAGCGTGGTGCGGGTGGGCGCAAATACGACACGGTTGCGTGGATGCTCTACACCGATTTGCGCAGCTATTTCGAGGCGAGCATTCTGTTCAACTCAACCAAGATCGTACGCGGTACAGGGCTCGATATCCGCATGCCGTACTGTGATCTTCGCATCTTCGATATCGCACGCCGCATGCCGAGCAAGTTCAAGGTGGGGGAGAATGGCGGGAACAAGCTCGCCTTACGTGCCGCAGCATCGCGTGTGCTTCCGCATGAAGTAGCGTATCGCAAGAAGCTCGGTTTCCCGGTGCCTGCGCGCAAATGGCTTGCCGACCCGAAGGTGGCAGCCGAGATCCGTCGCGCATTCGAGAGCGATGTCGCCCGCGAGTTCTTCAATGTCGATGAAATCGGCGCCTTGCTCGATGCGTTCTTAGGCGAGAAACCGCGCGTGAGCCATCCGATTTGGTTCGGTCGCCGCAAGACGCGCATCTGGCGTCACGTGTGGGTTATCTACCTGTTCATCCGTTGGTATGAGCTGTTCTTCGGCAATAGCGAACGATAAGCTTTCCCAATTGAACCACAAAGCTTGGGCAATGCCCGCATAATGCGTATTTTTCGCGGATTCTGCCTATGCAACCACAAGATATGGTGCACCAGAAAAGATAGATATGGTAATTCGCTTCCAGATGTGGTAATAACGGCTTGCGCGATTGCTCGCACATGCGATCGCATGCGACCTTTCAGATAGGATGGAAGAGAAAGGGGGCCTTCTTATGAAGACGTTCCTGAAGATCCTCGTCCCATTTCTTTTGGGCGCGGTCGTTGCGCTATTCGGTATCTACTCGATCAATAATCTCCAGATCTTCGAAAACGGTGATACGAAGATCAATGTGACCGTCATCAAGAATTCGTTCGGCGATATCGCCGAGTTGACGACACAGCAATACGAGTTCTCCGACATGGGTAAATACGAGCAGGAGAACAAGAAGCTCATCGGTGATATCCGCATTCCTTTCACGGGTAAGTATTTCGTGATTTCATATGATGGCGTCGTGAAAGCAGGTATCCGCGATATCACTCAAGCAAAGGTGGAGCTTAACGATGTCACGCGTATTTTAACGGTAACCTTGCCCGACGTTGAGATCCTCGATGCGTATACTGACCCGAATTCGTATGAAACGCTCGATGAGACCTTCAATCCGTTTAACCAAATCACACCTGCTGATGTGGCAGAGCTCTTAAAGGCGGAGGTCGATTCGCATGTGGAGCAAGCGAAGGCTGATGGCTTGCTTAACAGTGCGCGCGAGCATGCTGCACGGGTAGTCGAGGCTCATGTGAAGGCGCTCTTGACCGGCACCGAATTGGAGAACTGCACGGTGAATGTGCGTTGGGAATAGCAAAGATACTCGAGCAACGTTTTGATGGGCGCCCCGTTGGGGCGCCCATTGCTTTATGGAAATAACGATTTCGGGGTGTTAGTTTTGCGGCTTGTATGCATAGATGATGACGCTGCCGCTTGCGCCTTCTATGGCAGGTTCGTCTGCGATGCTTTCGAAGAATCGCATCCGATTCTTTGCCCGTGCCTTCTGCTCGAGGATATCGAGTGTGTAGGTTGTTTTCGGTTCGAGTACGATATCGACGAATCCGGCGTCTTCAAGTGCCGTGCGATAACTTTCGGCGGATTGCATGCCCTTCGTGCATCCGACAATACGGCATAGAGGTTCGAATGCGTCCTTAGCGATGGGTGCGTAGCTGACGATATCGCTAACGACGAAGCGTCCACCAGGCTTTAAGATACGGCATGCCTCGCGCATGACGCGTGGCTTGTCGTCTGAGAAGTTGATAACGCAATTGGAAAGAACGACATCGACGCTTGCATCAGGAAGGGGAATCTCTTCGATCGTTCCTTGCACGAACTCAACATTGGCGACCTTGGCATCCACTGCATTGCGCTCGGCAAGCTCGATCATCTCGTACGTCATGTCGATGCCGTACACATAACCTGCCTCCCCGACGAAACGGGCGGCGATGAGCGCGTCGATGCCGCCGCCGCTGCCGAGATCGACAACCACCTCTCCAGGTGCAAGCTGAGCTTTCGCAACCGGGTCGCCGCATCCCCGACTTGCCGCTAGTGCACCTTCGGGAAGATTGTCCATGATCTCACGAGTGTACAATTCCTTAGCTTCGCTTGTTCGCGAAGGCGTATCATCGCATGATTCGCAACCGCATATCGCTTGATCGTCAAGCTGTTCTAACACATCGAGTGCCACGCGGGCATAATGGTTTTGAACCTCGGTCGTCGTGTAGGTCGAGGAACCTTCGGCGGAAGGCGTTTGCGCGTTTTCGGGCAGGTGCTCAAGTGTCATCATGCATGTCCTGATTCGTGAAAGCAGTACGTATGCCGCAGTATACGCCTAGTCGTTCCGTGCAAGCTCCGGCAATTCCTATGCGAGTCCCAGCTGCGCTGCCGTGAACGCATTGCCGAAGAAATCGATGAATAGATCATCTGGACATCCGCGTTGCTTGAACCAACGTTTGTTGCCTGTCGCATCGTTATAGTTGTTCGTTACGAACAACAGTGGCTTCTCACATGTCTTGATCGAAGGCGGTACGTTGCGGTACAGGTCCACGTGCGATGAATCCCGCTCCTCGATTTCGAAAACGCCATCAACCTGGATGCCGAGGTCTGCGGCCATGTCCTTCCAAGTCATGCAAAACGTGCAATCAATGGCAAAATAGGCCGGTGCGAGGTCGATTGCCTCGATTTGCGGTCTGAGATAGTCCACAACATCGGAGCGGATTTTCGTCCCGTTATGGGCATAGTAGTACTTGCTCTGATATTCATTGTTGTGCCGGATGTAATCGCGGCTTCCGCCAGTAGAATGCCAGGCTAAAACATCCGGATAGTACATGAGATCGTAGCCCGCCCAGCCTGTGCGCATGGTGAGGTCCATGCCATCGTAGGCGTTGAAGAAGAACTCATCCATGCCACCCATCTCCTCGTATACCGAGCGCGGCATCATGAGGAAGGCGGAATTCAGCGCTTGACGCGGACCGGCAATCTGAACTACTGCATCGCTTACGGGGCGACCTTGGTAGATGTGATGGTTCATGTAATCGTTGAAGGTGTGCCCACAGCACATGACTTTGCCGTTCTGCGGATATGCGAGGCAGCCTTGAGCGGCGCCGAGTTTGGGGTTGCCATCGAACTTGGCACGTAGCAAATCCACTGCATCCGGTTCGGGGAATATGTCTGTGTTTGCGAACAAGAGATAGTCGCCCGATGATGCAGCAACGCCTGCATTATTCGCCTTGGAGTAACCGCCCTTTTTGGGCAGTTCGACGAGCATTACGTTGTCCCATTTATCAGCGCATGCACGTGAGAACCCTATCGTCTCTAAGTTGCGGCAGCCATCGCTTACTAATACGAGCTCACGGTCATCGCGACCTTCTAAGAAGGGCATGATCTGGTCAATGAAGTTTTCCATGAGCGGTGCGCTATTGTCGAATGCGACGATGATGCTGATATCCATGAGTCCTCCTTGCGGTTTTTGCTTGATGCCATTATACGCGCTCGCTCTTGTGATACGCGGGAGGACATAAGGGTGCTCAGGCTTCAACCGGCAACATCTTTCAAAAAAAGAAACCGCCATTCGGCGGTTTCGAAAGATCATGGTCGGGTTGACAAGATTTGAACTTGCGACCTCTGCGTCCCGAACGCAGCGCTCTACCAAACTGAGCCACAACCCGACTGCAAAAAAGCTGCTTTTCCAAACAGCGGCAGATATGATAGCACATATTTTGCCATCGGCAAAAGGAATCATGTCGATTATTTATCTTCGCCGTGAAAGGCGTTTTGATATGGTAACCTTACGAGGTTACACCGCTAGGTGTATGTTTTGATGGAACGCCACGTATGATGTGGAGGTGTTTATGAAGTTTTTTGGCATGGGCTGGGTTGAGCTGATCATCATCCTTGTGGTCATCTTGCTCATTTTCGGTCCGAAGAATCTTCCCAAGCTTGGCGCTGCCATCGGCAAAACGATGAAAAACCTGCGTGCAGGCCTTGGTTCATCCAAGAAGAAGGCTGCGGCCGAGAATCCTGTCGAGGCTGAGCCCGAAGTGCTTGAGGCGCCAGTCGACGAACCGGAAGCCGAGGCTGCTCCTCAAACGATTGTTGCAAATGTGGCAGATGAGGTCTCCGATGCTGTGACTACGGTTGAGGAGAAAGCCAGCGAGGTCGAGGATTCCGCTATCGCGCGTGCCCAGGCGACCGTGGCAAAGGCTGAGAAAGCCTTTGCAGACGCAGAGGCAGATTCGCAAGAGGTTACGCGCACGGTGAAGCGCGTGGTCAAGCGCATCAATTAGTAAGTTACTTCCTGCAGTGATGCAGGAGTGCGCGAGGGCGATCCTCGCAAGAAGCATAGGCTCGAAAGAACGTATCGTCGGATACGTTTTTTCACGGACGAATGGATGGACATGGCTGATAGCAATTACGTGTTGACCCCCGAAGGCAAGAAGAAGCTCGAGGAGGAGCTGCATTATCTCGAAACCGAAAAGCGCGCCGAAGTCGGCGAGCGCATTCGCATCGCGCGTGAGTTCGGCGACATCACCGAGAACTCCGAATACGATGATGCCAAGAACGAGCAGGGCATGCTCGAGGCGCGCATTGCCGAAATCATGCACATCCTCTCTGAGGCGACCATCGTGAGCACGCCGAAGCGCTCCACCAAGGTCACCGTGGGCAGCACTGTTACGCTGAACATGAACGGCGTCGAGCGCGTCTTCACCATCGTGGGTGGTGCCGAAAGCGACGTTCAAGTCGGCAAGATTTCCAATGAGTCGCCGGTTGGCGCAGCGCTTCTGGGTCACAAAAAAGGTGAAACGGTTGAGGCCGTTGGTCCGACGGGCAAGAAGAGCGTCATCGAGATTCTCAAGATCGAGCGCTAAGGCACACCCGAAAAGCACCTGGGACGAGAAAGCACGAGAAGGGGTCGCTAGTCGGGCCCCTTTTTCGCAAGGAAAGGCTACAACATGGCAGCATCACCTGAGCAAGAGCAACTGGCTATGCAGGCAATCGAAGACGATCCGATCGAAGTTCGTCGTAACAAGCGCCAAGCGCTCATCGATGCAGGCAAGAACCCATATGGGCATGCGTTTGCGTATTCGCATCATATCGATGAGCTCATCGACTTGTATGCTGAACTCGAAGATGGTGCGACCACTGAAGACGAGGTGCGCATTGCGGGGCGCGTGATGGCGAAGCGCGTGCAGGGCAAAGTGTCGTTTTTGGAGTTGCGCGACGCTACGGCAACTATCCAACTGTTCTGCCGCATCAACACGATTGGTGAAGAAGCCTATGCCGAGCTCAAGGACCTCGATGTGGGGGACTGGATTAGCGCCTGCGGCGTAATGATGCGCACCAAGCGCGGGCAGCTTTCCGTAGCGGTTGAGGCTTTCGAGCTTCTTTCAAAATCCCTGCGCCCTCTTCCCGAGAAGTTCCATGGCCTTGCCGACAAAGAGATTCGTTATCGTCAGCGTTACGTTGACCTGATTGCGAATCCCGAGGTCAAGATCACATTTGAGAAACGCTTCAAAATAGTCTCGGCAATCCGTCGTTACATGGAAGATGAGCTGGGTTATTTCGAAGTCGAAACGCCGTTTTTGCAATCCATCATGGGTGGCGCCAATGCACGTCCCTTCGTCACGCATCTGAATGCGCTCGATCGCGATTACTACCTGCGTATCGCTACCGAGCTGCCGCTGAAGCGCTTGCTTGTGGGAGGTTTTGAGCGTGTGTACGAGCTTGGTCGCATTTTCCGTAATGAGGGCATGGACCAGACGCACAATCCCGAGTTCACCACGATGGAGGCATATTGCGCCTATTCCGACCTCGAGGGCATGATGGAACTTGCCGAGGGCGTCATCCAGGCCGCTGCTATGGCGGCGTGCGGGACGCTGCAGGTACCGTATCAGGGCACCATGATCAACCTCGAAGGCCCTTGGCCTCGCAAGACCATGATCGAAATGGCAACTGAGGGTGCGGGCGAGGACGTTTCGTTTGACCGTAGCCTCGATGACTTGCGCGCCATCGCCAAGCGCGTTGGTGTGGAAGTCGAGGAACCGTGGGGCAAGGGCAAGCTCATCTCCGAGATCTTCGAGGAGACCTGTGAGAGCAAGCTCATCCAGCCCATTTTCATCACCGACCATCCGCTCGAGATCTCACCGCTTGCCAAGAAGAAGCCTGAGGATCCGAATCTGACCGATCGCTTCGAGCTCTACATTTGCGGTCACGAATATGCCAACGCATTCAACGAACTCAACGATCCGGTCGATCAGGCCGAGCGCTTCCATGCGCAGGTTGCCGCAAAGGATTACGACGACGAAGCAATGGGCTACGATGCCGACTATATCCGCGCGTTGGAGTACGGCATGCCTCCGGCTGGCGGCATCGGCATCGGCATCGACCGTCTGGTCATGCTGCTTACCGATAGCGATTCCATCCGTGATGTGCTGCTGTTCCCGCTTATGAAGGATGAGGCACCTACAGCGAAGTCGGCTGGTACGCCTGCATCCGCGGATGCCGTTGCTGCGTCTGATCAGGCTGTTTTCGTGCCGATTGAGGGTGCGCCCCTCATCTCAGATGAGCCGATTGATTATTCCAACGTGGTCATCGAGCCGCTGTTCGAGGACTCGGTCGATTTCGAGACCTTCTCCAAGAGCGATTTCCGCGTTGTGAAGGTGCTTGCGTGCGAAGCCGTGCCCAAATCGAAGAAGCTTCTGCAGTTCACGCTCGATGACGGTACGGACGCACCGCGTACCATCCTAAGCGGCATTCGCGCCTACTATGAGCCGGAAGAGCTCGTGGGCAGGACATGCATCGCGATCACGAATCTTCCGCCGCGCAAAATGATGGGTATCGACTCCTGCGGCATGCTCATCAGCGCTGTGCACGAGGAAAAGGGAGAGGAGAGGCTCCATCTGCTGATGGTCGACCCGCATATCCCCGCTGGAGCAAAGTTGTACTAGGCGCATGACCGGTTTTGCATCACCCCTGAGTTAGAACGAAGTGACAGAGTGAAACAGACGAAGCAGCTATCCAAACCCGCGCTCATCGCGCTTATAGTGCTGCTTTCCATGGCGCCGCCTTTGGCAACGGATCTGTTTCTGCCTGCGGTACCCTCCATGCCGGAGTTCTTTGGCACCACGGCATCGGTCGTCAACTTCGCGCTCGTCGGTTTCTTTTTCTTCATGGCGGTCGGCATGCTCGTTATCGGCCCGATGTCCGACAAGTTCGGTCGTAAGCCTCTGATTATGATCTCGCTCGGGGTGTTCATCGTGTTCGCCTGCCTGTGCGCCATGGCGCCCAACATCTACATGCTCATCGCATCGCGTGTTGTGCAGGGCTTTGCGGGTGGCGGCATGGTCGCGCTTGGAACGGCACTTGTCAAAGACTGCTTCGAAGGCAAGACGCGTGAGCGTGCGCTCGTGGTCGTCATGGCTATCGGCGTGCTTGCTCCGATGCTTGCTCCCGTGCTCGGTGCGTTCATCCTCTCGTTCGCTTCGTGGCGCGGAACCTTCATCGGTATGGCGGTTGTCGCGGTGTTCGCCGTGCCGTTCGCTCTTCGATTGGTTGAGCCGCTCGTTCCTGAAGATCGCATTTCCGAGGGCGTTGTTCATTCGCTCGGTCGCCTTATCGTGGTTGGTAAGAACAAGGCGTTCATCTTGCTTTTGCTCATCGTCGCGCTTCATGGTGCGCCGTTCATGACCTACATCTCTGCGGTGTCGTACGTCTACATCGATTTCTTTAACCTTTCGGCTGTGCAATACAGTTTGTTCTTCGCTGCGAACGCGGCTCTGTCCGCTGTTGGCGCCTTCCTCGTGGAACCGATACAGAAGATCTGGTCGAAGCGCCAAGCGCTTTTGGTGTGCATCGCGCTTACCGTCATCAGCGGCGTGCTCATCATTGTTGTGGGACGTATTTCCCCATGGGTGTTTTTGGCGACGTTCGGCCTCAATACGCTCGGCGGCGGTGTCGTGCGCCCGATTGCGACCGTCGTGCTGCTCGACCAGCAGGAGAAGGATACCGGCTCCGCATCGGCGCTCATCAACTTCATCATCACGGTGCTCGGCTCCGGCGGCATGCTGCTCGCGATGGCTCCGTGGACGGATTACGTAGTCGGCATTGGCATCGCGGTGTTCGCGTGTTGCGGTATCGCGCTCCTTGGCCTTGTTGTCCTTTTGCGCTCTCGTATCGAGATCAAAGGGCTGTAGAGGATTCATCGCTGGTCTGAGGGGTTAGAACATCTCTTAGCCTTGTTGCGTAAGACTGAAGTTCGCAATTCGCATGCACCGTTTTGCTAATTAGCGATATACTTTTTTCAGCATACGATGATAACGAAAGGAGCTTCTATGGCCCGCTATAACAAGATTCTTGCCGCACTCGATTCTGGCGATACGCAGCTTGCAGTTGCTCGCCGTGCTTTGTCGATTGCCCACGACGATCATGCAGAGGTGCTCTTTGTCCACATCGTTGATGCCACCGAGCTTGAGCAAGCGCGTATCGATATCGTGCATTACACCGAAACGTGCAAGCAGGCTATCGAGGAGAAGCTTGCCGAGCAGCTTGCTACGGCTGCGAAGGACGAATGCATTCCAGCTGTCAACATCTTGGTGAGAGGTGGCATCGTCAACGAGGCTTTGAGCATAGTAGCTAAGGACTACAATCCTGATCTCGTCATTTGCGGCGTGCGCGGGCTCTCTGGTATCAAGTACGCATTCTTGGGCAGCGTTTCAACCTATCTGGTACGCCACATGGAATGCGACGTGTTAGTCGTTCGTCCAGAAATGCTCGATGAGGAGAAGAACCTGTAATAACTACTTCGAGCTTTCAGCTTTCACTGCAGCGGTAGATCATCAGCCCCCGAAAGCTTCCATTGCGGAAGCAATTCGGGGGCTAATTTATTTGCCGAAATGGGAGTATCGCGCTCCAGCACTCAGCGCCGCATTTATGACTTGGCGCAAATCGTCTATACCCGTGCCTTTTTCAGATGACGTGGCGACCATGGGGACGTCAGCACCGACCCCAAGTTTCTTCTTGATGACGGCTTTTTGCCTGTTCGCCTGCTGCTTCGAGAGCTTGTCGGCTTTAGTGAGCGCGATTGCGAACGGCAAGCCGCTCTCTTGCAGGAATTCGACCATAGCGCAATCGAGGGCGCTCGGATCGTGCCGGATGTCGATGAGAGATACAACGAGCGCGAACTTCCGGTCCTGATTGAAATAACCGTCGATGAGCTTGGACCATCGGGCCTTCTCAGATTGGGATACCTTTGCGAAGCCATATCCGGGTAAGTCGATGAAATGCACGCCATCAACATCGAAGAAATTCACGGTGGTGGTCTTACCGGGCGTGGAGGAAACCTTCGCGAGTCCCTTCCGATACATCAACTTGTTGAGCAGGGACGATTTGCCGACATTCGATCGTCCTGCGAACGACACTTCGGGACGTGTGGAAGCAGGGAGCTGTCCAGCAGTTCCATAGGATGCGAGAAAAGATGCGTTATGGTAGTTCATTCGCTTATCCCCATTGCTTTCGCTTATAATAAGAGGTTGTGTTAATGATAGTCGATAACCAGGCAAGAGAGCAAAAACACCATGAAGCAATATAATCCACACGAAATCGAACCCCGTTGGCAAGACATTTGGGAGCGCACCGGTGCGAATAAGGTTGCCGAGGATTCCTCGCGGCCGAAACGATACGTGCTCGAGATGTTCCCCTATCCGTCGGGCGATATCCACATGGGCCATGTGAGCAACTATACGTACGGCGACGTGCTTGCTCGCTTTAGCCGCATGAAGGGCTTCGATGTGCTGCATCCCATGGGTTGGGACGCATTCGGCCTTCCTGCCGAGAATGCCGCCATCAAGCATAAGAGCCATCCGGCGAAATGGACCTATGCGAATATCGATACGCAAAAGGCGAGCTTCCAGCGGATGGGCTTTTCCTACGATTGGGACCGCAAGGTCGTCGCATGCGACCCCGAGTACTATCGCTGGGGTCAGTGGATCTTCTTGAAGTTCTGGGAGCGCGGGCTGGTGGAGCGTCGTAACTCACCAGTGAATTGGTGCCCCGATTGCAAGACCGTCCTCGCGAACGAGCAGGTCATAGAGGGATGTTGCTGGCGTTGTCACTCCGAGGTCGAGAAGCGCGACCTCACGCAATGGTATTTCAAGATCACCGATTACGCCCAAGAACTGCTCGACGATCTTGACCAGCTCACGGGCTGGCCTGAGCGCGTGAAGCAGCAGCAAGCGAACTGGATCGGCCGCTCCGAAGGCGCATCGGTTGATTTCGAACTGGCGACGAAAGATGCATCTGCAGGCACAGGTGAGTACATCACCGTGTTCACCACGCGCGCTGATACGCTGTTCGGATGCAGCTTCTTCGTACTGGCACCGGAATATAAGGATCTGCCTGCGATGGTAGCGGGTATGCCGCAAGAGCGGGAGGTGCTTGACTTCGCCGAAGCCGCGAAGAAGGTCAGTGCGGTCGAGCGTGCGCAAGGCAATCGCGAGAAACACGGCGTGTTCACCGGCCGTTACGTCATAAACCCGGTCAATGGTGAGAAGGTGCCCGTCTGGGTTGCCGATTACGTTGTGGCCGATTACGGTACGGGCGCGGTCATGGCTGTTCCGTGCGGCGATCAGCGCGACTTCGAATTCGCACGCAAATACGATCTGCCGATCATTCCCATCATCCTGACCGAGGATGATCCTCTGTACCCACAGCTCAAGGATGAAAAGGGTCGCGTGGTCACATCGGTCGATTGGGATGCTGCGCTCGAGGCTGAAGGTATCCTCGTGCAATCCGGTCCCTATACCGGCCTTGTCGGCGGTAAGCACTCCGAAGGCGAGGATGCCGTGGTGCGTGCGCTCGAGCAGTCCGGCCGTGGTCATCGCACGGTTGAGTTCCGCCTGCGCGATTGGTTGATCAGTCGCCAGCGTTATTGGGGCAATCCGATTCCTGCTATCCATTGCCCCGAATGCGGCGTGGTTCCCGTTCCTGAAGAGGATCTTCCCGTGTTGCTGCCGGAGGATATCGATTTGGCTGCGGGCGAGACGCTTGCTACGCACGAGGGATTTGCGGCATGCATGTGCCCGAAGTGCGGCAGAGAAGCTCGCCGCGAGACTGACACGATGGATACATTCACATGCTCGAGCTGGTATTACCTGCGTTACACCGACCCGCATAATGCTGAATCGCCGTTCGATCCTAGCATGGCGAACGGATGGATGCCGGTGGATCAATACATCGGTGGCATCGAACACGCTATCCTGCATCTGCTCTATAGCCGCTTCTTCACGAAAGTGCTGCGCGACATGGGCATGCTCGATTTCGACGAGCCGTTCACCAATCTGCTGTGCCAGGGTATGGTTCTTGATGAGCACGGCGATGTCATGAGCAAATCGAAGGGCAACGTCGTGTCGCCCGAGAAGATGATCGCCGAATACGGTGCGGACGCCGTGCGCGCATACATGCTTTTCATGGGTCCTCCCGACAAGGAGAAGATGTGGAACGAGGATGGCCTTGCAGGCATGTTCAAGTTCCTTAACCGTCTTTGGCGCATCGTGTGCGACCTTGTAGGCGAGGCCGGCGATCAGACGCTTTTCGACGCGGAAGCCGCTGCCAAGGCAGCTGCAGGCAAGGGTGCGCATGCCAATGCCATGGATATGAAGCGCGAACGTCATCGCGTCGTCGGCAAGGTGACGGCAGATTTCGAGCGCAACAACTTCAACACGGCTATCGCAGCCATCATGGAGCTTGCGAACACAACGGCGGCGTTCTTGCGTGTAAAGCCGGCAGAGCATCGCGTGAATTGCCAGACAGGTGGGCCTTTGTGCCGCGACGTCGCTGAGACCATCGTGAAGCTGATGGCCCCCATTGCGCCCCATTGGGCTGAAGAGCTGTGGTGCGGGGTTTTGGGCAACGAGGAGTCCGTCCATGCTCAGGCTTGGCCCGATTTCGATCCTGAGCTTGCGAAGGCGGATGAAGTTGAACTCGCCGTCCAGCTCAACGGCAAGGTGAAAGCCAAGATCATGGTCGCCACCGATGAGGCTGAGGATGCTGTCAAGCAAACTGCGCTCGATGCGATTGCTGCCCAACTCGAGGGCAAAGACGTCAAGAAGGTCGTCGTCGTCCCAGGTCGTTTGGTCAACGTCGTTGCGAAATAATAAGCGCAGCGAGTAGGAGGGAACGCATATGATCGTCTGTCCAGAATGCGGAAGGCAATCCAACGATACCGCCAAATTCTGCGATAAATGCGGCAAGCCGTTGCCGAAGTCGGCAGCGCATGTATACGATGCTGCCTATGTGCCGCCCGTGAAGGTTACTGCAGAGCAGCACTTCAAGGCGCAGGCGGCTCAAGCGAAGCGCGCAAAAAAGCAAGAAGCTGCTCAGCAGGAAGCATACAAAGCTGCCTATGAGCAGGCGGAACCTCGTCCCGAGGATATGCAACTCGCGCTTCGTCCCCAGAAGACTTACAAGGGTCCGCTCATCGTCACGATCGTCATCGCGCTCGTGTTGGTCATCGGACTCGGCATCGCCTTGGCTGTGCAAAGCTACCGACTGTACCAGATGACGAATTGGAACGAATCTACGCAGAAGTCTTCTACCATCGAGCGCGGGAACGGCTTCTCTTATCCGGACGCTGAAGACAACTCCAAGAGCTACGACAGCGATAAGGATTTCAACAAGGATTACGGCAAAGATGGGAGCGGCACTTCGAAAGAGCTCTCCACGCCTTCTTCGTATAAGGATATCGTCAGCAATCTGATCGATACGATCAAGTCCGACGCCGGCTCTTTCGCCGCTACGGCAATTCGTGAGAGCAATGGCACGCTCGCCGACGTCGACAACGATGGCGAGGAAGAGCTCATGCTGATCTATTCGGTCGATGGGAAGACCATTACAGCCAGCGTGTATTGCGCAGATGGTACGGGCGAAATCACTTCGGTCACCGAGGAACTCGGTGTGGTAGATGATACGGAATTCGCGGGTATCTACTCGGGAGTGCTCGGCAATTCTGCCATCGTGTGCCTTGTTAGCACTTCCAAGGATGAAGCCGACACGTTCATCTGCAATGGCACGATGTACACGTTGAAGGACGGTGCCATCCGCAAGCTTCATACCATTGCGTGCAGTGAGCCATCCGACAGTGCGGCGGGTGGAGTTTACATGCTCGACGGTAAGAAGATCACGAAGAGCAAGTTCAACGATTACCTAGGCGCGCTTGAGACAAGGGAATGCTTCTATGGCACTGACACTCCCGGTTATTCGTTGTTGAACCTGAAGAATCTCTTGAAATAAACGATGGCAGACTACATCGAAGGAAAACATCCGGTTATCGAGGCGCTGCGCGTCGGCATTCCCTTAACGCAGATTATGGTTGCCGACAATCTGAAGCGCGATGGCATGCTTGCGGATATCGAACGCAAGGCACGTCGAGCGGAGGTGCCAATCAAGCTCGTACCGCGCAAGAAGCTCGATGACGTCTCCAGTCGGGGAAGCCATCAGGGCATCATCGCGATTGCCCGCGAATTCGACTATGTAAGCATGCGTCAGATCATGGAAGCCGCGAATCAGCAGGCAGCTGACGCGAACGGCCGAGCACTGGTCGTCATTCTCGACCACATCACGGATGCGGGGAATTTTGGCGCCATCGTTCGCAGCGCCCATACTGTGGGTGCCAGCGGCATCGTCATTCCCAATAAACGGTCGTGCCAAGTGACGGCGGCGACGTACAAGAGCTCGGCGGGCGCTATCGCCCATCTGCCGGTTTCCCGTGTGTCGAACCTTGCGAATGCGATGGAGGCGCTCAAGAAGGAGGGCTTTTGGATCGCAGGTGCGAGCGAACATGCCAGTGACATCATCTGGAATGCCAATTTGTCGGGAAAGATCGCGCTTGTCATGGGCAGTGAAAACGAGGGGATTTCGCGATTGGTGCTCGAGCATTGCGACTTTCTCGTCAAACTTCCTCAGGTGGGCAAAGTGGAATCGCTCAATGTCGCGCAGGCTGCCACAGCTTGCATGTACGAGTGGCTCAGGCAGAATTGGCTGTAATGCATCTCACCTTGTCTGCGCATTAGACCATAGCAAAGCATTGCACAGGGAAGAAAAGACGATGAAGACGAGAAAGAAACTGCTGATAGTCGATGGGTACAACGTGCTGCGATCAGGCAGCCGTTACCGCAGTTTCGCCGATCCCGATTACACGGACGATTCGTTCAATCGCGCAAGGGAAGCGCTCATCGAAGACGTAGTCGTATTTGCAGGGAAGGCATATGAGGCTATCATCGTGTTCGATGGCGCAGGAAACGCTTTCTCGACAGGGGAGACGCAGAAGGTCGGTGGGGTTACCATTATGTTCTCTCCGGCTGGGTCTTCCGCTGACAAGGTTATAGAGAAGCTTGCACGCGATGCGCGAGAGCGCGGCATAGAGACGCTCGTGGTGACCAGCGATGCCACTATTCAGGACACGGTTTTCGGCGGAGGGGTCAATCGCATGAGCGCCGATGGCTTCTCGCATGAGATTGCTGCATACTATGAGGAGGCGCGTCTCGACGATACGCCGAAGGTGGCGAAGAAGAACACCATTTCCGAGCGTATCGATGGGCAGACGCTTGCGAAGCTAATCGCGCTTCGGGATAACAAGAACTAGACGTAATGAAGTGCCAAGCGGCGATTCGAGAGGATAGGTTGAACATGGGTAAGTTCCTTTTGACGGTTGATGTCGGTAACACCCAAACCGCAATCGGCTTGTATGCGGGCGAGACGCTGGAACATAAATGGCGCATCGCGACATGCAAGCAAAGTACAGCTGATGAAGTTCGCACCCAGTTGGCAATGCTGCTCCTTAGCGAGCACATCGAACCATCCGAAGTCATCGGCGTATCCTTAGCTTCTGTGGTTCCCTGGCTCACTGAATCGTGGTGCAAGGCAGCGAAGCGCCTGTTTTCCTGCGAGGCCGTGCTGTGCAATGCCAAATCGGCAGGCCCTCTGTTCGAAACCGACTATCCCAATCCGAACGAGATCGGTGCCGACCGCGTTGCCGATGCCGTTGCGATGCGTGCGATTTACGGCGCTCCCTCGGTGCTCGTCGATTTTGGGACGGCGACGAATATCGAGATCCTAGACGAGGATGGTCGTTTCGTCGGCGGAGTCATCGCCCCTGGTGTGGAAACCTCTATGCAGGCGCTGTTCTCCAATGCATCCAAGCTCGCCATGGTCGATTTAACCGATCCGGGTTCGGTTATAGGGCGCTCCACCACTCAGGCGATTCAAGCGGGCGTCGTGTACGGCGAAGCTTGCCGTGTTGATGGCTTGGTCGAGCGCATCTTCGAGGAGCTCGGCTATAGCGCTCCCGTAATCGCTACGGGGGGTTTGGCTCCAACGGTCGCGAAGCATGCGCGCTACATCACGGACATCGATGCCGACCTGACGCTGAAGGGTTTGCGTCTTGTTTGGCTCGTGAACGAGGCTAACAAGGACTAACGCACCCATGATTTCCAAGATGCAGGATCATACTTGGGGCACTTCGTGCGTTGAAGGCACCAAAGAAATGGCGAAGGCGCTTGCGTCGCTCGTCGAAGCGGGGGATTGCATGGAGCTTTCGGGTGATCTCGGTGCTGGGAAGACGCAATTCGTCCAAGGGCTTGCAGCCGGTTTGGGCGTTTCCGCTCAGGTCATAAGCCCGACTTTCAATATCCTGCTTTCGTATATCGACGGGAGGATCCCGCTCTTCCATTTCGATCTTTATCGGCTCGATGATGCGCTCGAACTCGAGGACATCGGGTTTTACGATGTCTTAGAGGACGAGGGCGTAGTGTGCATCGAGTGGGGTGACAAATTCCCCGAAGCTCTGCCTGATGACCGACTGATCGTGTATCTGAGCTCGAAAAGCGCGCTCGAGGATGTTGCTGCTCGAACCATTGATATCGATGCAACGGGGAAAAGGTCACGTGAACTTCGCGCCCTATGGGAAGAGGCGCTCGAGAAGGCAGCCGAGCGTTTCCAAGGGTTAAGGTGATGGCGCGCATGCCAGATACGAACCTCATTTTGGAAACAGGGCGATATGTGCTCGCATTCGATACCGCCAACGAGGTCATCGCCGTCGGCGTAGGCCTTCTAGAACACAGTGCAGATTCTTCACAGCGCCGTATCTCCATGGTCGCACATGCTGAGATCGAGGCGCGGCGCGCATCCAACACCCTGCTTCTCCCAACCATCGATGCGTTGCTTGGCGAGGCGGGTATCGGGCGGGAGAGCATCGCATGCATCGCGTGCGGGCGCGGTCCCGGTTCCTTTACGGGCGTACGCATTGCCATGGCAACCGCCAAGGGCATTGCAAGCGCTCTCGGCGTGGCCCTTGTCGGCGTAAGCTCGCTTGATGCGGTCGCTTGGAACGCATGGTCGGATGGCGTTCGCGGTCATCTTGCCATCGCGGCCGATGCGATGCGCAAGGAAGTGTATCCAGTGCTTTTCGAGCTTTCTGATGATGGGGTGGTCCGCCTTGAAAGCGATAGCGTGCTTGCGGTGGCATCGGCACCGCAGAAATTCGCCGAGTATGCGATTGCGCCAAGCGACTTGGCCATCGCAGGCGATGCGCTTGCAAAATACGTTGATGTATTCGAACCGTTTGGGACGCTGCTCCCTGTGGATTTGTGGACGCCGACAGGCCTAGGTTTGCTCCTTGCTGTGCAGGCGGCGTGGCGAAACGGCGAAGCTGATCCTTTTGATTCTTGTCGTCACAATCCGGCGTTCGTACTTCCCGTTTATACGCGTCTGTCAGACGCAGAGGAAAACGAGCGTAAGCGCCTTGCCACGCAAGACGAAAGGGATTTGATGCATGGAGTGCAGGGTGGTGCCCTGTCAAATAGAAGCATCGTCTACCAGCCCCTTGATAGCGCGCATGCCGATGCAGCTGCCGAGCTCGAGAACGTTTCGATGGGGTCGGGCGCATGGAGCGCTGCATCATTGTACGATGAGCTTAAACGATCCGATCGCGTTTGGTGGATGGCTCTTTCTTCGGACAATGCAAGCGAACTTTTAGGTTATGCGGGAGGACTCATCGTTGATGGCGAGCTTCAAATCTTGAAGGTTGCTGTGCAACCGGAGTGGCGCCGTCGAGGAATCGCCCGCACTTTGCTTGCCCGCGTGGCTGATGATGCACGCAATCTCGGAGCGGATCGTTGCACATTGGAAGTACGCGCTTCCAACGTAGGGGCGCAAGCGCTCTATGGTGCGCTCGGGATGCATTCGCTCGGAACGCGGCCTAGATACTACTCGGACGGTGAGGACGCCCTCATCATGGAGGGCACGGTCGAAGAACTGATACACGGGCCGCGTGCAAGTATGCCCGATCAAGACGCATCCGCATCCCAGGCGCGTCTGTCCCAGATGGGGCTGCGCGTTGACGAATGTGCCACGGCACCCGTCAGCGGCTCTTCCAAGAAGGTTTTAGACGACCTTAGGCCTCTCATTCTCGCAATCGAATCATCATGCGATGAAACAGCGGCGGCGCTTGTGACCGCAGATGGCACGCTCGTTGCCGACGTGATTGCCTCACAAATCGATTTCCATGCCCGTTTCGGGGGCGTGGTTCCTGAGATTGCGAGTCGCAAGCACATCGAAGCGATCTGCGGGGTGTGCGATGAATGCTTCGATGTAGCAGCGCGCGAGCTTGGCGTTGAGTCTCTGGCATGGTCGGATGTCGATGCGGTTGCCGTCACATATGCTCCCGGCCTTGTGGGGGCCCTCGTGGTCGGCGTCGCATTCGCAAAAGGCGCTTCGTGGGGTGCCGATAAGCCTTTTATCGGAGTCAACCATCTCGAAGGCCATCTGTATGCCAACAAACTTGCCGATACGGATTTCGCGCCTCCAGCGGTTGCCTCGCTCGTTTCGGGAGGAAACACCATGCTCGTGCATGTGCGGGACTGGGGCGACTACGTTACGCTCGGCACGACGATCGACGATGCTGTCGGAGAGGCATTCGACAAGGTCGCGAAGGCGTTGGATTTAGGCTATCCCGGCGGTCCGATTATCAGCAAGCAGGCTGAGCTAGGTGATCCTTGCGCCATTGCGTTTCCGCGTGCCATGCTCCATTCGGGAGACTTGCGTTTCTCGCTTTCGGGGCTAAAGACCGCGGTCGTCACCTACATCAACCAACGCAAAGTGCGGGGAGAGGCCCTTAACATCCCCGACATTGCGGCGAGCTTCCAACAGGCGGTCATCGATGTGCAGATCGCAAAGGCGAAGACGGCGCTTTTGCAAACGGGAGCGAAGACCTTCTGCCTCGGCGGCGGCGTTGCGGCGAATCCAAAGCTCCGTGAGGCATACGAGGGCCTTGCACGCGATCTTGGCGTGAAGCTCGTCATGGCTCCTCTGCGTTCATGCGGGGATAATGCCGGCATGATCGCGTTGGTTGCCCTCGATCGTTATCGAGATGGGCGTTTCTTCGATTTGAGTACTGACGCGTACGCACACGCGAACCTCGACGAGCCGTACTAGCATCTGCGCCGACAGTCTGTATTAGCCCTCATGCCTGCCCGCATGTCGAATAAGGCATGTCGCTATGCTAAAATAACTCGTTACGATTGGTATTGGAAAGCCGAGGGGGAGTCAGCCATGCTCTTATGCGCGCACTACATCCTTCCGATTACCTCTTCTCCGTTCGAGAGTGGGGCAATCTTGGTGCGTGATAATCGCATCTGCGACTTTGGCAGTGCTGAAATGCTGAAACTGCGTTATCCCGACGAGGAAGTGCTCGATTACGGTAACGCTGCACTTATGCCAGGCCTAATCGATTTGAATGCGAATCTCGAGAGCGCAGTCATGCGTGGCAGCGTACGTGATGTTCCCTTCGTGTCGTGGTCATCGCAGATGACGAAGAACAGCTCCAAACTTGAAGCGGCTGACTGGAACGATTCCGCACTCTTTGGCGGTCTTGAGGCAATCGCGGCAGGTATCACCTGCCTTGCCGATATCACCTATGCGGGAGCTTCGTGGAAGGCTCTCAACAAATTGGGCTTGCGCGGTGTGGTGTATCGCCGCGTTGCGGCGAAGGACAAGCGTCGCATCGATTACGCCATGCGCAATGCTGAAAACGATATTATCCGTTGGCGCGAGTGCGCAGACTCCGATCGCGTTACCGCCGGCATCGCTCCTGCTCCCACATATATCTGCCATCCTCTCGTCTATGCGCGCGTTTCCGAGTTAGCGCTAGCTGAGAATCTGCCCGTTGCCATGCATTTGGCGGGGAGTCATGAGGAATACAATTTCGTGAGGTACGGTTCCGATGCTCTCTCTCTGCATCAAATGGAGGATCGCATCGGCTTCGTCGAAGTGCCACCGTGGATGCCGGCTGGGTGTTCTCCAGTACGCTATGCGCTCAATTGGGACGCATTCGAGCCCTCCAATGTCATGGCGATCCACTGCATCCATGTGGACGAGGAGGATATCAAGAAGCTCAAGGAATACGATGTCTCTGTGGCGGTATGCCCGCGCAGTGCTGCGCAGCTTGGTATGGGCGTGACGCCGATGGACGAGCTTCGCCGCGCAGGCATCCGCTTCGGTTTCGGTTCCGCTGCCTCGACGGCTCTGTCGTCTGCCGATTTGATCGGTGAGGTCCGCTTCGCAACGCTTCTGCAGCGTTCCATCAACGTCGGCGACTTCGTCGAGGCGGAGGATATGCTTGCTCAGGCAACAATCGGGGCCGCGCAGGCTTTGCGCATGGATTCCATCATCGGTTCCATTGAGGTTGGCAAGCGTGCCGACATCATTGCCATCGATCTTTCGGGTGCGGGTCAATCGTCTAATCTCAATCCTGCGCAGAGTATCGTGAATACCTGCAATGGGTCCGATATTCTGATGACGATGGTCGATGGGAAGAAGCTGTACGAGAAGAACCACTGGGAAGTTGACGTTGAGGTCGCACGTATTATCGCGCGCGTCATCGAAATACGTAATAAGTTGAGGATGTAAAGCAATGTCGAAAACCAAGAAACTCACTGCAAAGCAGCGTGCGGCCCGCGTTCAGGCCGCCAAAGAGCGCGAAGAGCGCGCCCAAGCCAAGAAGGAGAAGGAGTCACGTCGTAAGCAGATCTTCACGATCGTCGTCTGCGTGATCTTGGTCCTTGCCCTTGGCATCCCCACCATGGCTATCGCGGTGTTCGGCGCTTCGTAAGGAAGGCTTGACGTAAGCGATGTTCGGTATCGGAGGATTCGAGCTCTTTCTCATCGTGCTGTTCGCGTTCATGCTGTTCGGCCCTGAGAAGATACCCGCTTTCCTGAAAACACTGAGAAAAGCTCTTGTGAAGTTCCGCGAGGCGGAACAAGAGGTATCTTCTGTGCTCAAACAGGAGGTCATCGACCCTGAGACAGGGGAGACTGCCGCCGATGTGCTCGACTCGCTTACGGGCAAATCGACGTCTGCATCGAAGAAAACCGTTGCAGGCGAGAGCTTCGCTGCTCGTAAAGCACGATACGAACAGGAAAAAGCTGAACGCGAGAAACGCGAGCGGGAGAAAGCCGAACAAGCGAAGGCCGCATCCGAGCTTGTCGATGCCTCTGAGAAGGAGGCTTCCTCAGATGCTGGAGTAGACGTAGTCGAAGACAATGCTTCCAAGAAGGTCGCAGAGTCTTCTGTCGCCGGAGTCTCCATCGAAGAGCTCTATTCCATGAAGCCCGTTGATCAGGCTAGCCCGATAAGCGATGAAGTCGTTGCGGAAACGGATGAAGCCGAAGAGGCGACTATCGAGGCATCCAGCCTCGTCGAGGTCGTTGCCGATGTGGACGAGGAGGCCTAAGCGATGCCTATCGGACCAGCACGCATGCCTCTGATGGACCATTTGGGCGAATTGCGTATGCGTCTCGTGCGCATCGTCGTCGTGCTGTTCGTTTCGATCTGCGTTTTCTATCTGGCAACACCGACTATCGGTCAATTCTTGCTTTTACCTATTGCGGACTGCATCCCAACCGATGCCGAGGGCTTCGGCGATTTGGTAGCGCTCGACCCGTTCGAAGCGTTCTCGACGCGCTTCATCATCGCGCTGTGGACATCGTTCGTCGCATGTGCGCCCATCATACTCTGGCAGATACTTGCGTTTTTCCTGCCAGCGCTCAAACCGAATGAGCGCAAATGGTTCATTCCGACAATCGCGGCTGCGGTTGCTTTGTTCATCCAGGGCACCATCTTCTGCTACCTTATCATCCTGCACCCAGCATTCGTATTCCTGACCGACCAGGCAGCGGGCCTTGGCACGATCGAAGCACGCATGAGCACCTATATCGACATGATCATCAAATTCGAGCTCGGGTTCGGCTTCGCATTCGAATTACCGCTTATCGTGTTCTATCTCGTCATCTTCGATGTCGTTCCGTACAAGAAGATCCGTGGTGCCTGGCGCACCGTGTACGTGGTCCTCTTGGTCATCTCCGCGATGGTCACGCCAGATGCGTCTCCCGTGACGATGCTGCTCATGTTCGCGGCGCTTGTCGCGCTTTACGAAATCAGTTTGCTCATAGCGCGCATCGCGCTTCGTCGTCGTATCGCGCGTGAGAAGGAAGAGGAACTCGAAGATCTCAGAGAGCTCGGGTTGGAGGAATAGCGCACATGCATGAGCTTGGCATCATGACGAGTGTGCTCGATGCGGTCGAGAGTGCTGCGACCGATGCGGGCGCAACGCGCGTCATCGCGGTCAATTTGAAGATCGGAGAGATGACCGAGGCAATCGAAGATGCGCTCGTATTCGCGTTCGAGGCTCTCCGCGATCTGCCCGAATACGGTTTATGCAAGGATGCGCAGCTTGTCATCGAGATGGTACGTCCTAAAAGCGAATGTCTCGAATGCGGTAACTGTTATGAGCACGATCGTTTCGACATGCTGTGTCCGAAATGCGGGAGTTTCGCGACGAAGCTGATTGCGGGCCGTGAACTTGAAATCGACTCGATGGAAGTCGACCTGCCCGACTAGCGGGCGGTGATAGAGCCGATGCGGCATAAAGCCGCCTCGTAGAAACGAAGGGGGATCGATGCAGATCGATTTGAAGCAACCGATTCTTGAGAAGAACGATCGCATAGCGAGCGAGCTTCGTGAGCGCTTCGCTCAAAACCACGTATACGTGGTCGATTTGCTCGCGAGCCCGGGGTCGGGGAAAACGTCCACGATCCTTGCAACGATCGATGCTTTGCGCGACGAATTCAACATCGCGATCATCGAGGGTGACATCGCAAGCAGCGTCGACGCCGAGCGTATTAAAGCGCAGGGCATCGCAGCCGTGCAGATCAATACGGGTGGTGCATGCCATCTCGAAAGCGACATGGTTAAACGGGCAATCGATGTCCTCGATTTAGAACGGCTTGACCTTATCATCATCGAGAACGTCGGCAATCTGGTGTGCCCGACAGATTTCGATCTCGGCGAGAACGTCAAGGTCATGATCTTGTCGGTGCCCGAGGGCGATGACAAGCCGCTGAAGTACCCAGGCGTGTTTCAGGTTGCGCAAGCCATCATCCTCAACAAGGTCGATACATTGCCCGTATTCGATTTCGATGTTGAGGCCTTTACCTCATCGGTTAAGCGCCTTAATCCGCAGGTACCGATATTCCATGTCGCTGCAACGCGCGGAGAAGGCGTTGAAGAATGGGCGGAATGGCTTGCGGAGCGTATCCGTCAAGCGTAATGACAATACGCCCCAGGTGAAAGAACCGCCCAAAATGAGGGCGCATATAAGGAGGAAAAAGCATGGATAGCCATCTCAAGTACATCGCCTGCGTGTCTGACTTGAAGAAGTTCGTTGAAGCTACCGGGGCAACCGATGTGGTCATCGGTTTGTCGGGTGGTGTGGACAGTTCGCTCGTCGCCACTATGGCGGTCGATGCATTCGGGCCCGCCCATGTGCATGGCGTATTGCTCCCCGGCCCTTACTCGACCGACCATGCGAGCGCAGATGCCTTGGCCCTTGCCGGCAATCTCGGCATCGACACGATGACGCTTTCGATCAAGGGGGCGTATGATGCCTTCGCGGCCGAACTTAAAGATGTATGCGGTGAAGCTTTCGATGGCACGACTTCGCAGAACATCCAGGCGCGTTGCCGCATGATCTGCCTGATGGCGCTCTCGAATGCGCACGGATGGCTTTTGCTCAATACGGGCAACAAGAGCGAGGCTGCGATGGGATACGCCACGCTCTATGGCGATATGGCAGGGGCTTATGCGCCGATTGGCGGCTTATACAAGACGGATGTGTATCTATTATGCCGATGGCGCAACGAGCAAGCTGCTTATGCGCTTGGGCAGGCCCATGCGGCATTGTATAACCAGACCATGCTTGGCTTGGAGCCTTTGAAAAAGCAGCCGATTCCGCGTCATGTCATCAATAAGCCTGCAAGTGCCGAGCTCGCTCCCGATCAGACGGATGAGGACTCCCTCGGTATCGAGTATGCCGTTCTTGACAACATCTTGGTCGCGCATCTTGAGCGCGGGAAGGACGCACAGGCGCTTGTCGAAGCGGGCTTTGCGCAAGAAGACGTCGACCTCGTCTTGAAAAAGCTTGCCGCGAGTGCGTTCAAGCAGGCCCTGTACGCGCCTACATCAAGATACGAGTTCTACGCCGAAGATGCTGAAGGCTCAGCGTGGAGCTACTAAGAATCGCATTTTGCACCATTTGTGTAATCAATCGCCGAACGCCCGTTTCCCCTTGCATTGTCAGGCTCGGGTGGTATGATGGCGTAGGCTTTTAGCACTCGCCCTTTTCGAGTGCTAGTCATTCAACCATCTGGTTGATTATCGCGGTAGTACTGATTCCGATTGCGCATGCGCACGGAAGATGAGTGAAAGGATGAGATATGAATCTCAAACCATTGGGTGATCGCGTGATCATCAAGCAGGATGAGGCCGAGGAGACCACGGCTGGCGGTCTGATCTTGGCTCACGATGCCAAGGAAAAGCCGCAGACTGGCATCGTCTTGGCTGTTGGCGAGGGCAAGCGCAGCAAGGACGGCAACATCTACCCGATGCCCGTCAAAGTGGGCGATAAGGTCCTGTATGGCAAGTATGGCGGCACCGAAGTGACCGTCGATGGCGAGGAAGTCATGATTCTGCGCTCCGACGATCTGTATGCCGTTTTCGCATAATCTCCAGCGCAAGAAAGGAAGCATATCATGGCAAAGGATATCAAGTTCCAAGCAGAGGCTAGGACGCTGCTCGCTTCTGGCGTAAGCAAGCTCGCCGATGCTGTCAAGGTCACGCTTGGCCCCAAGGGCCGCTATGTAGCGCTCGAGAAGTCCTACGGTGCTCCGCTTATCACCAACGACGGTGTTACTGTCGCGAAGGAGATCGAGCTCGAGAATCCCGTAGAGAACATGGGCGCCCAGCTGGTGTGCGAAGTCGCCGTGAAGACGAACGACGTTGCTGGTGATGGCACCACCACCGCAACGCTTCTCGCTGACGTCATCGTCACCGAGGGCCTGCGCAACGTGACTGCTGGTGCTGATGCACTCGGCATCCGCCGTGGCATCCAGAAGGCGACCGATGCGGTCGTCGAAGCCATCAAGGCCGATGCAACGCCGATCTCCACCAAGGAGCAGATCGCGAATGTCGGCACCATTTCCGCAGGCGATGCCGAAATCGGCGAGAAGATCGCCGAGGCCATGGATGCCGTCGGCAAGGACGGTGCCATCTCCGTCGAGGAGAGCCAGACCTTCGGCATCGATATGGAGATCGTCGAGGGCATGCAGTGGGATCGCGGCTACATTTCCCCGTACATGGCCAACGATATGGAGAAGATGGAAGCGGTCTTGAAGGACCCCTACATCATGTTGACCGACCAGAAGGTCTCAAGCATCCAGGATATGGTCCCGCTGCTTGAGGAAGTCATGCGCTCCGGCCGTCCCTTGTTCTTAGTTGCTGAGGACGTCGAGGGCGAAGCCCTCGCAACGCTTCTTCTCAACCGTCTGCGCGGTACGCTGACCGTGGTTGCCATCAAGGCCCCTGGCTTCGGCGATCGCCGCAAGCGCATCCTCGAGGATATGGCTGCCGTAACGGGTGCGCAGGTTGTCGAGAAGGACTTCGGCATGACGCTCGCCGACGTGACGATCGACATGCTCGGCACCGCTAAGACCGTCAAGGTCACCAAGGACAATTCGCTTATCGTTGATGGCGCAGGTGCCAAGAAGGATATCGATGACCGCATCGGCATGATCAAGAGCGAACTTGACCGCACCGAGTCCGATTTCGACCGTGAGAAGCTTCAGGAGCGTTTGGCCAAGCTCGCTGGCGGCGTAGCCGTCGTGAAGGTCGGCGCTGCAACCGAGACAGAGCTCAAGGAAACCAAGAGCCGCATCGAGGACGCGCTGCAGTCCACGCGTGCCGCCGTCGAGGAAGGCATTGTCGCTGGTGGCGGCGTTGCGCTGATCAACGCCATTCCCGCACTCGACGCACTCGAGCCCGCCGATGCCGATGAGGCAGTCGGTATCGCTATCATCCGCAAGGCTCTCGAGGCTCCGTTACGCGCCATCGCGCAGAACGCTGGCTATGAGGGCAGCGTTGTCGTCGAGCATGTGAAGGCAATGAAGAAGGGCGAGGGCCTCAACTGCGCAACGGGCGAATATGGTGACATGATCGCCATGGGCGTTAACGATCCGGTGAAGGTCACGCGCACCGCATTGCAATCTGCTGCTTCCGTCGCCGCGCTCATCCTCATCACCGAGGCAACCGTCAACGAGATCCCGAAGGATCCCGATCCGGCTGCTTTGGCCGCAGCTGCCGCTGGTGCTGGTGGCGGCATGTACTAAGCCGAAGAAGCTGCTGCATATGCATTCAAGTCGGGGTCGCGGAAGCGGCCCCGATTATCTTGGAGGAGAAGTCTGGAGGCATGTCCCGTTTGTGGGACTGTCGAGCGAAACGCCCATGATATCATGGTTTCGTTCAATACAGCGTATGCCGCCATATGCGGAGGCCAGTTGAGTTAGAGGAGCGTACATGAATGAGATCAAGTGCCCGAATTGCGGAACCCATTTCACGATTGACGAAAGCGATTATGCGGATATCGTCCGACAGGTACGCGACAAGGAATTCATGCGTGAACTGACCGAACGCGAGCTGCTGGCGAAGGAACTGAGCGAGAAGGAGAAGGCTCTCGCTATAAGCGACGCGGAAGGTCGGTCGCAGCAGGAACTTGCCTTAAAAGACGCCCGCATCGCCCAGCTCGAGGCCGAACTGGCCGGTCAAGCGAAGCAGGCGGCTGTGGATTTGGAGTTGCAGACCCAGCGGGCAGCCGCAAAGGCTAAGGAGGCGCAGGCCGAACTCCAGACGCAGGTGGCATCGTTGAAAGAGCGTCTGGAAGGCCAGGCATCCTCGTTCGAGGCTCAAAAGCAGCTGGCAGTGAAGGAAGCACAGGATGTTCTGAGGGAACAGGCGATTCAGCTGCAGCGCCAGCTCGATGAAGCGAAGGCACAGATTGACATTCAGAAGGCCGAGACCAAGCGGGTCGAGCTCGAACAGCAGAAGTTGGCCGAGGAGCGGGTAAAGGCGAAGGAAGCCCAACTGGCCGAAGTGCGCGAGCAACTGGAGCGCGTGCGCGACATGAAGGCCAAGCTGAACACGAAGTTGCTGGGCGAAACGCTGGAGCAGCACTGCGAGGTCTCGTTCAACCAGCTGCGAGCTACGGCATTCCGGAACGCCGAATTCAGGAAGGACACCGTTCCTGCGGACGGTACAAAGGGCGATTACATCTACCGCGAAAAAGACGAGAATGGCGTCGAGCTCATCTCCATCATGTTCGATATGAAGAACGAAGAGGAGGGTGCCACGTACCATAAGAAGAATGCAGACTTCTTCAAGAAACTGGACAAGGACCGTCGCGATAAGGGATGCGAGTATGCGGTGCTCGTGTCGCTGCTTGAGCCAGACAACGAGTTCTACAATACCGGCATTGCGGACGTCTCGTACGAGTACGAAAAAATGTATGTCATCCGACCGCAGTTCTTCATCCCCATGATCACCATTCTCCGTAACGCTGCGCGCAATGCCGCCGAAGCGAAGGCCGAGCTCGTCCTCGTGCGTCAGCAGAACATCGATGTGACGCATTTTGAGCAGGAGCTGGAGGACTTCAAGGAGAAGTTCGGGCGCAACTACCGCCTCGCAAGCGAGAAGTTCGCTAAGGCCATCGAGGAAATCGATAAGACCATCCGCATGTTGGAGAAAACGAAGGCGGACCTACTGGGGTCGGAAAACAACCTGCGTCTGGCGAACCAGAAAGCCGAAGACCTTACGGTGAAGAGGCTCGTACGTAAGAACCCCACGATGAAAGCGATGTTCGACGCGCTGCACGCCGATGACGAAGAGTGACGGCGAGAAACAATAATAATCGATACCATGAAGCAAGCCCGCGGAAGCGGGCTTGCGTATGCATGGATTCGATTGCCAGGGTATCGGCCTCTAAACGATTCAGGTAGTTGCCTCAACAGGTTGGAGGATGTCACATCGAGTGTTTCTGCGATGCAAACGACCGTGTCGATCGAGATGCTGCAATTCCCAGCCTCAATGCGGCCGAGGCGTAAACCTGCGCTTTCCATCTGCCATTTTGTGCTATACCGTTCCTAGTCGCTTCACAACGCACAATGCGTAGTTATTGTGCACCAACCGATGTAGCAGGAAAGGAAGGGTCGTGGCAGCCAAGCCCGTGCAACAAGGCGAAGATCAGCGTTTATGGACGAAGGAATTCATATTCCTGTTCTTTGCGCGTACGGTAAACACTATGACCTACTACCTGTTGGCGACCACGCTTGTCATCGTCGTCTACGATGTGTACCAGGCTGAACCATGGCTTGCCGGTGTGGTCATCGGCATCTATGCATTCGGCAAGCTCGCAGGCCGTCTTCTCGTCACTCGCTATATCGACATCGTAGGCCGTAAGCGCATGATGATGATCTTAAGCGTCGGTGCGCTTGTCGTAGTCGTCTCATATTTCTTCCCCGTGAGCATTTGGCTGTTTATGGTCATGCGCTTTCTGCATGGCGTGTGCATGGGCGTGTTCGCCAATACGATTTCGGCAGTGGGAATCTCGATGATTCCGAAATCGCGTTACAGCGAAGGCCTGAACTACTTCAGCCTTTCCATCACCATCGCTGCCGCCTTAGGTCCGCTCATCGGCATGAACATCCTGCTCATTGATACCGCTCCGTATTACAAGCTTTTCGGCGTGGCGCTTGCCATCGTCATCTCAGTGCTGGTGATCGTGACCTTCTTAAAGATTCCCGAGGTCGAACTCACTGACAAGCAGCGCGCCGAACTCACGAAGGGCATCCATGTCAACCAGTTCATCGAGCCGAAGAGCGTTCCGATGGCGTTGGTCATGGGCTTGGTCGTGAGCCTGTGCTACATATCGGTCCCGAGCTTCCTCACTCCCTTCGCAGAGCAGTTCAACATGGTCGAATTCGCGGCATGGTACTTTGCGGTGTATACCGTCGTATTGGTCGTCATACGTCCGATTACAGGTAAGATCATGGACCGCCATGGCGACAACGTCATCGTGTACCCTGCGTTTTTCCTGTTCATCGTCGCGCTCGTGGTACTCGCATACAGCACGAATGCCGTCATGCTGTACCTGTCCGCAGTGCTCATGGCCTTCGGACAGGGTTGCCTATCGAGCTGCGGGCAGGTCATCATCACCCGCAACGTGGCGCCCCATCGTCTTCCGATGGCGCTCTCAACCTATCTGATCATCAACGATATCGGCAACACGATCGGCGTTCCCATCATGGGAGTCTTCGTGCCGTCTGTGGGTTACAGCGGGGTATTTCTCATCTCGGCGGCTTCGGTATTCGTGATGTTTATTGCGTATTACCTGGTCAGGAAGGCGCAGGATAAAGAACTAGCGCAAAGCGGCAGCGAAAGCGCGGAATAGCTGGCTAGCGGACGTCGCGATAGACGATCCGCCTGAATAACAGCACGATAATCGGAATGCAGATGGCGAAGAACGCGCCGCACGAAAACGCGACCGTAACGCCGAATTCATCGACAAGGAATCCTGCCAAAGTCGGTCCGAACGCCAAGCCGCAGTTTGCTCCCGTGGTAATCCATGTAAGCGCTTCGGTTAGATGCGTTGAAGGTACGGCACTCTCAATTGCGGCGTTTTCGGAGATGAGGAACGGCGCATAGAATATTGAGGCGATAAGTCCGAAAATGAACAGGGTGAGCATCGAATCGACGAACACCATGCATGCATAGGTCGCACCGAGAAGTATTGCAGTGATGATGAGCAGCTTGGCTTTCGGTGGTGTATTGCGTATCATCCCGAACACGAATCCACCCGCCATGGAGACCACGCCTGAAAGCGTCAGGTACAAGCTGGCGAGCGCGTTTTCGTCGGTCTGCTGTGCGAGTGCGAGTGTAGCGCTGTCGAAAATGCCGAAGAAAGCACCCACGCACAGCATCATGAAGAAAACGATGCGCACGAGCGCGGAGAGCGTGAAGGCGCTTTTCTTTTGTACGGTCTGCTCGGCTTTCGCTTCGATGCCCCAGCCGATGCTGGGCTCCGAATCTTTCGAACGAATAAGGACGATCGCACCCAGTGCATAGCAAATAGTCGATGTGACAGCGCCGGCAACGGGAATGGAAACGGCGGCGATGGCGAGGGAGATGGGCGGTCCGAGCGTGAATCCTAAGTCATCCAGGATGCCTTCATAGGCGTAAACGCTTTGCAGGTCCACCGTGGATGCCACATCATCATCCGTTTCAATCAGATAGGTCCAGCGCGTACGGGCAAGTGCACCAGGTGTGGGGGTGCATCCCATCAGGACGGCTCCGACGTACAACAGCGCCAAAGGCCCATCGAAAAGGACGTCCGCGATGATGATGACTGATCCTGCGACGACGATGCTGCACGCTATAGGCAAGATCTTCGATTGACCATGGCGATCGATCTCGTGCGAGACGATCGGTCCGAGCACTAATACCGAAATCGCAAGCACGGACGCGACTGCGCCAGCTTGGAGGAATGGAAAACCAGCCAGGGTAAGCATTGCGATGTTCCCAATGGTATATGAGAACGTGAAAAAGCGCATGGCAAGCAAGGCGAAATCGAAAGGATACGCCTTGCGTACGCTCAATATCTTCGCGTATACGCTGATGTCGAAACGCTTTGCCATATGTTTATTCTAATGCGTGAGAAAACGGTATTCGTGGCTGTAGCGTCTGACAGGTTTGCATTACAATAGATACGGTATGCGAAATACCAGAGAAGAAGAAAGGATGCCAATGAAATACAAAACCTTATTCGAGCCGGTCAAGATCGGTCGCCTTACGCTTCCGAACCGTTTCGCTATGTGCGCCATGGGCCCAATCGGCCTTGGCGATTGCGCAGGCGGGTTCAACCAGCGCGGTGTCGATTACTACGTCGAGCGCGCAAAGGGCGGTACGGGCCTTATCATCACGGGCGTAACGCATGCGGCGAACAACATCGAGAAGCACCGTAGCCCCTCGGCTCCTTCGCCAACCGTCAATCCTGAATGGTTCATCCGTACGTCGCGTGAGATGACCGAGCGTATCCATTCGTATGGATCCTACATCTTCCTGCAATTGTCCGCAGGTTTCGGTCGCGTGTTCGCTGAGTTCGGAAACGATACGCCGATTGCGCCATCAGCCAGGATGAACCGCTGGTTCGACGTGATGTGCCGTCCGTTGACGGTTGATGAGATCCACGACATCGTCCGCCAGATGGGCGAGGCCGCGAAGATCGCCAAGCAGGCGGGCTTCGATGGTATCCAGGTGCATGCGGTGCACGAGGGATACTTGCTCGATCAGTTCGCGACGGAGTACTTCAATGAGCGCGATGACGAGTATGGTGGAAGTCTCGAGAATCGCCTGCGCTTCGCTCGTGAGGTCGTTGAAGAAATCAAGAAGGCATGCGGCGATGATTTCCCTGTGGCGCTGCGTTACAGCCCGAAGCACTTCATGAAGGGCTTCCGTGAGGGTGCGCTGCCAGGTGAGGAATTCGAAGAGATGGGTCGAGACCTCGAGGAAGGCATCGAGGCTGCGAAGCTCCTTGTCAGTTACGGTTACGACGTCATGGACGTCGACGTTGGCTGCTATGACGCGTGGTTCTGGAATCATCCGCCGATGTATCAGGAGAAGGGCCTGTATCGCGAGTATGCCAAGATGGTGAAGGAGGTCGTGGACGTTCCCGTCATCTGCGCTGGTCGTATGGACAATCCCGATATGGCTACCGAGGCAATCGCGGATGGCACCTGCGACATCATCGGCCTGGCCCGTCCGCTTCTGGCAGATCCCGACTATGTCAATAAGCTGCGTCAAGACGACGTTGCGGGCATCCGTCCGTGCCTAAGCTGCCATGAGGGTTGCCTTGGCCGTATGCAGAAGTACAAGAACATCAGCTGCGCCGTGAATCCCACGTGCGCTCGCGAGCGTTATACGCGCCTTGTCCCTGCGCTTAAGCAGCGTAAGATCCTCATTGCCGGCGGTGGTCCCGGTGGCATGGAGGCTGCACGCGTACTTGCACTGCGTGGCCATAAACCGATTCTGTGCGAGAAGGGCGAGAGATTAGGTGGAAACCTCATTCCCGGTGGCATGCCCGACTTCAAGGAAGACGATCATGCGCTCATCGCATGGTATGAGGAGCAGCTGCGCCGTCTTGATGTCGATGTCCGCTTGAACACCGAAGTCACTGCTGAGATGGTTGAGGCAGGCGACTATGATGACGTCATCGTGGCGACTGGTTCACGCCCGAAGAAATTCCCGCTCGGCGAAGCCAAGATCCAGGTTGCTGAAGAAGTACTGATGGATATCGATTCGGTTGGTCAGGAAGTCGTCGTCATCGGTGGCGGTCTGGTCGGTTGCGAGCTGGCGCTTTGGCTCGCGAACGAGGGACGTAAGGTTACGATCGTTGAGGCGCTCGACGATATCCTGAAGCTCAATGGACCGCTGTGCTTCGCGAACATGCAGATGCTTCGTCTGCTGCTCGAGGATCGCAAGATCGATCTGGTCTGCAGTGCGATGGCGAAGGGCTACGAGGATGGTTGTCTGGTTGCCGATACGCCCGATGGTGAAGTGCGCATCAAGGCCGATAACGTGGTCGAGTGCGTAGGTTACGCGCCGAATGGCGATTTGTTCGAGGCGCTGCGTGATGGCAAGGCGAAGCCGTATCAGATCGGCGATGCTGCCGGTGTGGCGAATATCCTAAACGCTATCTGGAGCGCCTACGAATTAGCCAGCAACATCTAAAGCGTTACTCTGCTAGCTGCAATCAATGCATGGCCGCCTTTCGAGGCGGCCATGTTGTTTATTAATGAAGCATATGCGCAATCGAGGATGCTTATGATTTCCAGTACAAACCTTTGAAGCGCTGCACACCGCGATAGATGATGCCCTCGTACATCTTCGCCACATTCTCCATCTCGGTAGGGATGTCGATATACTGCGGGCAACGTTTGGCGCACTTGCCGCACTTGATGCAGTTGCTAGCGCTTTTCGGTTCGGCGGCCAGCGCAACTGTCATCATGTGCGTTTTGAAGCCAGACATCCATCCTTCGGAATAACGCAGGTTGTAATTGCGGAAGCAGGTGGGGATATCGATGCCCTTCGCGCACGGCATGCAGTACCCGCAGCCAGTGCACGGGATCTTTTCGACTGCGCGGATCTCTGTGATTGCGGCATCGTAGGCTGCATCGTCCGTGGCGCTCAACGAATGGGGGAGGGTGCTCTCAGCGATGAAGCAATTCTCCTCAATCTGCTCGATGCTGTTCATACCCGAAAGCACGCATGTGACTTCAGGGAGATCGAAGAGCCACTGCAAGCCCCATTGTGCAAACGAAAGCTCTTGCTTTCCAGCTTGAGCGCGTGCTTTGTTGGCTTGCTGGAAAACATGTTTCGCGCCCGGTGGCAGGTTGTTCGCCAACTTGCCACCGCGCAGCGGCTCCATGATGATGATGCCTATGCCGCGTGCTGCGGCATAGAACAATCCATCGAGTCCGGCTTGCGATCCGGCATCGAGGTAATTGAGCTGTATCTGGGCGATGTCCCAATCGTATGCATCGATGATCTTGATGAAGTCCTCGCGTCCTCCATGGTACGAGAAGCCGAAATGCCGGATTTGTCCGGATTCTTTCTTCTGTGCAATCCATTCGGGCACACCGATCTTCACGCAACGCTCCCAGCTTTCGAGGCTCGTGAGCATATGCATAAGGTAGAAATCGACGTAATCGGTATTCAGGCGTGCGAGCTGCTCATTGAAGATGCGCTCAAAATCATCGATCGATGTGCAGGTGTAGTGGGGTACTTTGGTTGCGATGAGCATCCGCTCTCGATTGCCGCTGTGCGTGATGTACTTGCCCAGCGCTTCTTCCGAGCCCCCGTAGGTGTAGGCGGTATCGAAATATGTGACGCCTCGTTCGATTGCGAGGTTTAATTCGCGCTCGGCTTTTTCCTGATCGATGAATCCTGCCTTACGCGAGAAGCGCATGCAGCCGTAGCCTAAGAGCGAGATCTTCTCGGTGACCTTCTCGGTGCCGCGGTACTGCATACGCTCCTCCTTAGTTGCGTGTTGTTAAAAAACCGCCTAGCTCATAGTAGCAGACATATCTGCCTGGGCTTGGGTGGCAGCGTTTTCTGCCGCCTCTTCGGCGAGTTCCTCTTCCTCGAGCTCATGCAGGTACTCGCGGTCGATGGCGCCGAGCTGTTGCGGCGGCTTGATGTCGAACGGCACGGCAGGGGTGACGAGCGAGACGATCGGCACGATGATCAGCGAGGCGACGATGGCGATAGCACCGGCGACGATCGGAGAGCCAATGAAGCCGAAGACCATGTTAGAAGTGGTCAGGCCCACGGCGAAGATGAAGCTCGCCCAGACGGCCGCCTTGGAGATGCGCCCGCTGAACAGACCCCAGAAGAACGGGCCGAGGAACGCACCGGCAAGAGCACCCCAGGAGATGCCCATGAGCTGGGCGATGAAGTTGATCGAGGAGTTGTACTGCAAAAGCGCCAGCGCCGCGCTGATGGCGACGAACACGATGACGAACGCGCGCATCCACTTGACCTTGGACTTCTCATTCAGGCCGTCCTTAACGAAGTTCTTGTCGACGAGGTCGAGCGTCAGCGTAGAGGACGAGGTCAAAACGAGCGAGGAGAGCGTGGACATGGAGGCGGAGAGCACCAGCACGACCACGATGCCGACGAGGATGTCGGGAAGCGATGAGAGCATCGTCGGGATGATGGAGTCATATACCGGCGTGCCATTCGCATTCATGGCGACGCTATCGCCGAACAGGCGACCGAAGCCGCCGAGGACGTAGCTTCCTCCCGCGACGACGATGGCGAAGATCGTCGAGATGATGGCGCCTTGCTTGATGGCCGGGCCCTGCTTGATTGCAGAGAACTTGGTCACCATCTGCGGCAGGCCCCAAGTGCCGAGCGACGTTAAGATGATGACGGAGAGGAGGTCGAGCGGTGCTGGTCCGAAGAACGATACGAATGCACCGCTTAGTGTCGTTCCCTCCGCTTCGATGTGCGAAAAAGGCAGTCCAGGTTATGGCTCTTCTGGAAAACCTTGCGGGACAGGGGTTTTAGGGCGGATGCATCGCTCGGGTGACAGGGACTCGGGGTGAATTGTTGGGCGGATTTACCTCTTCAAACTTCATGTGTTTTATGCCCATTTTCTGACTTTGGAGGGCTTTTGACCTGAAAAGCTCGGGACAGGATTCAATTTGAGAAAAACCGCAAGGAGGGCGGCAAAATGTCGAAATGCAACACGATCTACAAACCCTACTTAAATCCGCAGTCG
>JAFRLO010000022.1 GCA_017431165.1 Eggerthellaceae bacterium | reverse complement strand
TTCTCGGGATGGAGCTTATCTGTCGTTATCGTGATGAAAACGATATTGTCAACGCCGAGGACCAACTCCAGAAAGAACAGAGTCACCAGGGAAATCCAGGCTTCGGCACTTGTGAATATAGAGAAGTCAAGCATGAACGGGATGGTAGCATTTATGGCCGAAGGGATGCAATGGTATAATCTCCGCGCGAATCAAACCTTCAAGGAGACCTTAAATGGCCAAAAAGAGCCTTGCAGATATTCTTTATTACGACAGCGAACGTGAATACGACGTTCGCAAGGGCGATGTCATGTACTTGGATGATAAATCGCTCAAGCGCAAGCGCACTCCAAGCGCCATCGGCAAGATCTTCATTCTCGTGATTGTCGTTGTAGGCATCGTCATCGGCGGCATCTTCATCAACGACACACTGCTTGCTCCGATGCGCGAAGCCGAGAACATCCAAGCCCAAACCCAAGAGAACCTGACTCGTCCGGGCGGCATTGAAACGGTGCCCCTTATGACGGATGTGGTCAATCTCGATGACGATGGCATCAAATGGTTGTTCTCGGAATACAACTACGAATGGTATGACATGACCGAAGCCAACGGCGGCACGCTTACCTTGTTCAAAATGCCCGAAGATGTCACCGTCGAAGAGGGCGAGGCTCTGCTGATTCGCGGCATCGATTCATTGAACTCTGCTCAAGCTTCCAAGCTCTTGCAGGGTTCCTGGTACTTCTCTGCCGACCGCGTTGGCGGAACCACCATGGTTACGCGTTACGTGGACTTTTCAACGGGAACGCCTGAGGTGGCGCTGCAAAACGCCTTGGCAAAGCAGGGTTTCGATCCAGAGAGCCAGGTTGATGCGGGTGTCGACGAATCCGGCAATTCGTTCATAACAGGCAACATCGAAGTCGACGGCGTGCCGTGCACATGGCGGATCTCCGCGCTGCCGATTACTGAAATCTACGACGTACAGGGGCTTCCCGAAGAAGCCGTTTACGTTGGCGTGCGAATCACGAAGTAGCATAATCGCCGCAAAGCAGAAAGCCGGGACCTTCACGTGTCCCAGCTTCTTTTTTGCTCACTTCTCTTGCTTAGACCAGCGCTTCGAGGGTCGGTACTACGATATCGGCAACCTCTTCTAGCTTGCGGGCGCGTTCTTCGCTGCAGCCATTCAAAGGCGCGATGGTTTTGAAACCCCAATCCTTCATAGCGCGCAGCGCATAAGGAGCGTCATCGATCAGCCAGGTTGCGTCCTTGTGCGAGTCAAGCACCATAAGCGCGCGCTCGAACATCTTCTCGTCATCCTTTGAACAGCCTGTCTCATCTGTGGTGATGATGTCGTAGAAAGCGCCGAGCAGGCCTACATTGCCCAAACCGGCTTCTATGTAGCGACGTGGGCTCGAGGACATGATCGCAAACAAAATGCCCTCGCGCTCGAGAACACGCACGAGCTCGATGACACCGGGAAGGACTTTCGCTTCGTTTCGGTAGAACGGCATCAGATAGCCGTCCAAATGCGCAAGTACATCTTCGGTGCTCGAGCCAACGCCATACTCTTCATGCATGATACGGCACGCCTCTTCGATCGGAGCTGCGTGGATGCGATCTTCCTGCTCCTTGGTTAAAGGTCCCGCCTGCTCGAATAGCTCTCGCTCTGCTTCCTCCCACGCACCCAAGGTATCCAACACGGTTCCGTCGCAATCGAATACGACTGCCTCAATAGCCGAACAATCTAACAAGGTTATTACCTCCCCCTCGGATCTTTCCCCGCGGATACTATACCGTATAACATATTTTTAAGAACTCTTGATATATAGGGCTCTTCTTTTGCTTTGCGCCATTAGCATTTCTGTATTGATCTTAAAGCTGCGAAAAAGCCATCACGTTGCCTTGATGCTTCTTTTCCTTTTGATTAATCCTTTAACGGATTATTGATGCAACAAAGCTCAATGTACCGTTGCGTGCTATAAAATAGCTTTCTCGGAGACAGGCTTTGACGGTTGCGTTCGCACCCGCACCTGGATCCACATCCCGAACGGGATTCTACGAGTTTGACTGCACGCAAGGAGGATAGATCTGCATGCCTAAGCGTTCTGACATTTCCAAGGTTCTCATCATCGGTTCTGGTCCAATCATCATCGGACAGGCATGTGAATTCGATTATTCAGGAACGCAGGCTTGCAAGGCATTGCGTGCTCTCGGCTACGAAATCGTACTGGTGAACAGCAATCCAGCTACCATCATGACCGACCCCGAGACCGCCGATGCAGTCTATATCGAACCGCTCAATGTCAAACGCCTTGAGCAGATCATCGAAAAGGAACGTCCTGATGCATTGCTTCCCAACCTGGGCGGTCAATCGGGCCTGAATCTTTCCTCGGCACTCGCCGCGGCAGGCGTACTGGACAAATACGGAGTCGAGGTCATCGGTACGCCTATCGACGCAATCGAGCGCGGAGAAGACCGTGATGTTTTCAAACAGACCATGGCGGAGCTTGGCATCGAGATGGCCCGCTCCAAGGTGTCGCACACCGTCGACGAAGCGGTGGCCATCGCCGACGAACTTGGATATCCGTGTGTGCTGCGCCCTGCTTATACGATGGGCGGCACGGGTGGCGGCCTCGTTTATAACGTTGAAGAGCTGCGTACCGTTGTGGCGCGCGGCCTTGCTGCATCGCCTGTGACCGAGGTCCTGGTCGAAGAAAGCGTCCTTGGCTGGGAAGAGCTTGAGTTCGAGGTCGTACGCGACGCGAAGGGCCAGATGATCACGGTCTGCACAATCGAGAACATCGATCCGATGGGCGTGCACACCGGAGACTCGTTCTGCGCTGCTCCGATGCAGACTATCGACCAAGCAGTCATAGATCGCTTGCAGGAGAAGTCCTATCGCATCGTCGACGCTGTCAAGGTCATCGGCGGAACGAACGTGCAGTGGGCGCACGACCCGGTGTCCGACCGCGACATCATCATCGAAATCAATCCACGTACATCCCGCTCTTCCGCCCTTGCCTCGAAGGCGACAGGTTTTCCGATCGCCCTTGTTTCCGCCATGCTCGCAGGCGGCCTTACGCTCGACGAGATCCCCTGCGGCAAATACGGCTCTCTTGATAAGTACTACCCCGATGGCGACTATGTCGTCATCAAGTTCGCCCGCTGGGCATTTGAGAAATTCAAGGGCGTCGAAGACAAGCTGGGCACGCAGATGCGTGCGGTCGGCGAGGTCATGGCCATCGGTAAGACCTACAAAGAAGCCTTCCAAAAGGCGATCCGCTCGCTGGAGAAGAACCGTTACGGCCTCGGTTTCGCCAAGGATTTCTACGGCAAGAGCAAAGAAGAACTGCTTTCGATGCTGGTGACACCCACATCGGAGCGTCAATTCGTTATGTATGAGGCGCTGCGTGCCGGCGCTACCGTTGACGAGCTTTTCGAGCTGACCAAGATCAAGAAATACTTCATCGAGCAGATGGCCGAACTTGTCGAAGAGGAAGAGGCTATCCGTGCGTTTGGCGGCGGCCATCCCACGCAGGTTCCTCCAGATGACATGCTGATCACAGCCAAAAAGGACGGCTTCTCGGACAAGTACCTGGCGCAAATACTCGACATCCCCGAGAAGAAGATACGCGATCGCCGTATCGCAATCGGATGCACAGAGGCCTGGGAGGGCGTGCACGTGTCCTCGACGCAGGATTCCGCCTATTACTACTCGACGTACAATGCGCCGGACAACTCGGTTGCATCGAACGGTCGCAAGGTGATGATCCTCGGCGGCGGCCCGAACCGCATCGGCCAAGGCATCGAGTTCGACTACTGCTGTGTGCACGCAGCCAAATCGCTCAAGAAGCTCGGATTCGAGACCATCATCGTCAACTGCAACCCCGAGACGGTGTCAACCGACTACGACACCTCCGACAAGCTGTATTTCGAACCGCTTACGACCGAAGACGTGCTTTCGATCTACGAAAAGGAAAAGCCGCTTGGCGTAATCGCGCAGTTCGGAGGCCAAACGCCGCTCAATTTGGCAAGCGAGCTTGAAGCGAACGGCGTTAACATCCTGGGCACAAGCCCTGAGATCATCGACTTGGCAGAGGATCGTGACCGCTTCCGCGAGGTCATGGATCGCTTGGGCATCCCGATGCCCGAAGCCGGCATGGCTGTCAACGTCGACGAGGCGCTCGATATCGCTCACACGATCGGCTACCCCGTCATGGTTCGCCCAAGTTATGTGCTTGGCGGACGCGGTATGGAGGTCGTCTACGACGACGAGAACCTGCGTTCCTACATGGCCGCAGCCGTCGGCGTTACGCCAGACCGTCCGATACTTATCGACCGTTTCCTCAATCATGCACTCGAATGCGAAGCTGACGCCATTTGCGACGGCACGCTCGCATATGTCCCGGCAGTGATGGAGCACGTCGAGCTTGCGGGCATCCACTCCGGCGACTCTGCTGCTATCCTGCCCTCCGTCACAATCGATGACGAGCATCTTGCCACGATTAAGGAGTACACACGCCTGATCGCCGAGGCCATGCACGTGCGCGGTCTCATGAACATCCAGTACGCGATCGAAGGCGGCAAAGTTTACGTACTCGAGGCGAATCCGCGCGCTTCGCGTACGGTTCCGTTGGTGTCCAAGGTTTGCGGTATCCAGATGGTGCAGATCGCAACCGACGTCATCACGTTGCCGCTTACGGGTCGCACATCGCCCGTTCCTGCGCTTCCCGAGGTCACGTACCCGCACTTCGGCGTCAAGGAAGCCGTGTTCCCGTTCAACATGTTCCCCGAGGTCGACCCCGTACTCGGCCCCGAGATGCGCTCCACCGGTGAGGTCCTTGGTCTCGCTGACACGTTTGGCGAGGCATTCTTCAAGGCGCAGGAGGCGACTCAGACTCCCTTGCCGGTTCACGGTTCGGTGCTTATCAGCATCAGCGACCGCGACAAGGTCGATCTACCTGCACTCGGCCGTGCATTCATTGAAGCCGGCTTCGAGATCGTCGCGACACGCGGCACGCGCGATGCCCTTGCCGAGGCCGGCGTCCCCGCGACGCTTACGCTCAAGGCAAGCGAAGGCCGTCCCAACCTGATCGACATGATCACCAACCACCAAGTCGATCTTGTCATCAACACGCCGGGACCCTCGACGAAAAGCGCCGATGACGGTTCGTTGATCCGCCATGCAGCCATTAAAGCGAACATGCCATATATGACGACCGTTGCCGCAGGCCAAGCGTCCGCAACGGGCATTCTTGCGGTGCAAGCCCATGCGAGCGAGCAGGTGAAATCCCTCCAGGAGATCCATCAGGGTATCCGGTAGATTGGCATCGATTCGTCCTGCTATTGCACGAGATTGACGGTTCGGAACTACCTATTGTATTTATAGGTAATTTCTTACCTGGGCTTTTGAATTCTGGGTTGGAGCGAAGCTGTTAAAATCAGTTCCCAGCCGTCATTCTCGTGCAAGTTTTCCAGATCGTGCACGAGATTGACGGCTCGGAATTAATTATGATTCTTTACCACCTTACGTGCCTTAACCATCCGAGCGGCGATCAGAGCAATCTCAGAATTGCATAGCGGTTTGCCGTGTCGGCTTTATACAAAGCTTCCGCATGCGCCAACGGCGATACCGACCCAATCAGGCTCTCGATTTCTGCGTCATCGAAATGATGGCAATAACGCAACGCCGCTCGATCGTCAGACCAATCGAGAAAGTAATCGTTCTCTTCGATGTCGCCTGGAATCAACTCGAGTTCGTCGATTGCCCGGTTTGTTACTTCCTGAGCCTTCATTGCAAGCTTCGCTACATCCATGAATTGCCAGAACGACACAGCCACAATCCCGTTTGGCTTTACGCATGCGCATAGCTGCCGAAGAAACTCTGTACGGTTTTCTCTTCCGGGAATATGGTGCATAAGGCCGAAAGCAACTGCAGCATCGAATGGTCCACCGAAATCTTCGAACGCATACTTGTCTTCTGCAATATCAGAAACGATATCGCGCTGGATGAATCGATATCCCGAGTTTTCCGGAACGAGATTTGCGCACGAGTCGATGCAGGTGTATTCGAAACGGCGCTGCGGATATCTTGAATCTAGAAAGCTTTCAAAACGCATGTTTCCGCAGCCTACGTCCAAAATTCTCGTTTCATAGCGCGCTGTTTCCGCCAGCGCATCCAAAGCCTCCCCAATGGGAAACCATCCTTCCCATGGGTTTTGCCGCGTCTGCGAAAAGCTTTCCGCATGATCCCGATAGAAACGGGCGTTAACAGCATTGAGTATGTCTACGATGGGCTTTTCCATATTGGAGAAATTCTATCCCATATGATTGCAGTGCGGCAGCATTGGTCAGGGGTCGCACAGGATGACAAGGTGATTGCGTTTCCATAGAATAGTCGAGTATGGAACAAGCGATTCGTAACATACTCGATGCGCTTCGCGTCAATGATACGTTAGAGGCTGCAGATCTTGACCGCATCCTCCGCGATCGTTCCGCGCAGGAGCACGACGGTCGTCGGCGCATTGCCAAGAAACGAATACTTCCCTATTATCTTTCAGTCAAGCAGGAAGACCCTGATCACTGGGCTTCATGGGGAGTCGATGATGACCTTGAGCGGCGCTTCATCGCATGCGTTCGCATGAAGCCACGGCGCAGCGCATCGGGTGTCGCCACAATCACGGTGATAACGAAGCCTTGGCCTTGCCGTGGATCTTGCATCTACTGTCCAAACGACGTGCGCATGCCGAAGAGCTACCTTCATCGCGAGCCCGCTTGCCAACGTGCCGAGCGCTGCTGGTTTGATCCATACCTGCAGGTGGCGGCGCGCCTAAACACGCTCGAACAGATGGGCCATGCGACAAGCAAAATCGAACTGATAGTGTTGGGGGGAACCTGGCTCGATTATCCCGAAAGCTATCGCAACTGGTTCGTATTGCGCCTGTTCGATGCCCTGAATGATGATGCTGAAAAGCGTATGGCAGCTTTGCGGGAGATTCGCGCTTCCTATGTGTGCCTCGGACTTCCTCAAGATAATGAAGCGTTTGAGAACAGGGTTGCAAGCATTCAGCAGCAGGTGAACGACGGGGCGATTACATACAATCGGGCAATAGAGATGCAATATGGTAAAAACCCGGTGTTCTCCGCCCTCTCAGAAGCGCAGACGGCCACTATCGAAGAAGTTCGCGAGGCCCACAAGCGCAACGAGGATAGCGATCATCGCGCCGTCGGCCTTGTATTTGAAACGCGCCCTGATAGCATCGACGCTCGCTCGCTTCGCACCCTGCGTGAACTTGGTTGCACGAAAATCCAGCTCGGCGTTCAAAGCTTAGACGATGATGTTCTCCGCTCAAGCACTCGAGGATGTAGCGCCAACGAAGCGAAGCAGGCTATCAACCTTGCGCGTTTATTCGGCTTCAAAATCCACGCTCATCTGATGGCAAACCTGCCCAAGCGCACGCCTGAAATGGATAGGGAGGAATTTGAACGCCTCATATCCGATACCGCCCTGCGCCCCGATGAGCTCAAGCTCTATCCTTGCGCCTTAGTCGATGGCACAGGCCTGATGGATCTGTGGCGAAAAGGCTTATGGCAGCCCTACACAGAAGATGAACTTGTATCGTTACTTGCCGATGACGTCGCCGCTGCCCCACCCTACCTTCGTATCTCCCGCATGATCCGAGATATCGGTGCCGATGACATCGTGGCAGGCAACAAAAAGGCCAACCTCCGCCAGATGGTTGAAGAGCGCCTCCGTGCTAGTGATGCACCCATGCAAGAAATCAGACTGCGCGAGATCGGCAAAGATGAGCCGCATCTTGATCAGATTCGCATGGACGAGTACTCCTATGAAACCGACGTGTCCGATGAAGTCTTCCTGCAATGGATCGATAACGAAAACCGCATCTACGGCTTTCTGCGCCTTTCGCTTCCCTATCAAGAGGCTATTGCCGCCCTTGGAAAAGATGCCCCCGTACGCCCAGATGAAGCGATGATCCGCGAAGTGCACGTCTACGGCTTTGCCGAGAACATCCATGCGCAGGGAACATCAGCCCAACACCTTGGCCTAGGTCGCAAACTCATAGAACGCGCCTGCGAGCTTGCACAAGGCGCCGGATACTCCCGCATCAACGTTATCAGCGCCGTAGGCACACGCCCCTACTATCGTTCGCTTGGATTCGAGGATGGCACCCTCTACCAGATTATGTCCTTGAAGTGAATCATTGGGGTGACTCCCCAATGATTCACTAGGACGGCACTCTCTACCAGACTAGGTCCTTGAAATGAATCATTGGGGAGTCTCCCCAATGATTCACTCTTTAATTTTCTATAGCTTGCTTTATTGCATCGAGCAGTTCGTCGAACTCCTCGAATGCAGGAATGTCGGGGTACTCGGCCTTGATCGCCTCGGTGGAGCGGAACAGGAACCCGAAGCGTGAGGCCTGAATCATAGCAAGGTCGTTGAAGCTATCGCCGACAGCTATGGTGTCGAAGCCCATACCTTGGAATCCGCGCACAGTTGTAAGCTTCGAGTTCTCGCAGCGCATATGGAAGTCGCAGATCATTCCGTCTTCATCGATTTCGAGTTCGTTGCAAAGCAACGTCGGCCAATTAAGGCTTGACATCAAAGGCATTCCGAACTGGGTAAACGTGTCGCTCAAAATGACAGCCTGGGTGATTGTGCGCAGCTCGTCCAGAAATTCCCGTGCGCCTTCAAGCGGTTGGATTCGTGCCAGCGTTTCCTGAATCTGCGTTATGCCAAGACCATGCTGCCTCAGGATATCCATGCGATATCGCATGAGCTTGCCGTAATCGGGTTCGTCGCGCGTCGTACGACGCAATTCGGGGATGCCGGTCTGCTCCGAGAACGCAATCCAGATCTCGGGCATCAATACGCCTTCCATATCCAAACAAACGATATACATAGAAATCCCTTCACGCCGACCACAGGTTCCAGACGATTATAATTCAACATCAGACAAGGAAACATCGACTTGGGGGTTGACATGTACGGACTCAAAACCGAAAGCTGCTTCGATTCCGCTCACTTCCTTACTGACTATTACGGCAAATGCGAAAACCTGCATGGCCATCGTTGGCGCGTAGTCGTCTACCTTAAGCAGGAGGAGCTGCAGAAGGAAGGCACGATGAAGGACATGGTGCTCGATTTCGGTGTTTTCAAGAAGGCAGTGCGCGAGGAAACGGAACGCCTCGATCACATGTTCCTCGTCGAAGAGGGCTCTCTGTCCACCGAGACGCTAGCGTGCCTTGAGAAAGAGGGGTTCTCGTTGATGATGCTCCCCTTCCGCACCACCTCGGAGAACCTTGCGCGCTATTTTGCCGAACGCCTCGCTCAGCGCGGCTTCGACGTCGAGCAGATCGAGTGCTATGAGACGCCTAACAACTGCGCGATTTATCGGCCTTAAGAACGAGATGGTTACCCCTGGGGATTTCGACTCATTGATTGCCCCAGGGGCGCTTTGCTAACTAGCATGGGCGGCCACCCCTAGGGCGCTTGAATCATTCCCCAATGGCATTTGAACCATTTGCCATCGCAGCCTTATTGCTGGGATGTGATGCGCGAACCCGCAGGCACGGACTCGGTTACGAAAGCACTTCCTGCAATAACGGAGTCGGCGCCGATTACGGTATTTCCGCCCAGGACGCTCGCGTTCGAGTAGATGGTGACGTTGTCCTCGATCGTGGGATGGCGTCGCACGCCAGCCAATCGCTGGCCGCCGCGCGTCGAAAGCGCGCCGAGCGTGACGCCTTGGTAGATCTTCACGTGGTTGCCGATCACCGTCGTCTCACCGATGACGACGCCAGTCGCGTGATCGATGAAGAAATACTCGCCGATGACTGCGCCCGCATTTATGTCGACACCCGTGCGGCTGTGGGCATACTCGGTCATGATGCGCGGTATGAGCGGCACATCCTGAACATAAAGCTCATGCGCAATACGGTAGACCCAAATGGCAAAGAAGCCCGGGTACGAATATACGATTTCCTCTTTACTTTGAGCCGCTGGGTCACCGTCGAAGAAAGCCTGTATATCTTTGTACAAGAGCTCTTGAACAGCCGGTATCTTGCAGAGGAAATTCGTTACGATCTCGTCAGCGCGTTCGCGAATCTGCTCAACCGTCATCGTCTTCGCATCGCGGAAATACAGCGCCTTGCATACCTGCTCGGTCAGTTTCCTCTCCACACGCAAGATTGTGCTGCCGAGGAAATACTGTGGTTCTGACGTCGTCTGAGCGTCCCTGGTGAAGTATCCGGGGAACATGATGTTGCGAACATCCTTAAGCACCTCGATGATGACATCCTGATCGGGCATGGTCCGCTCAACGTCGGTGAAGAATATCGCATCGCTCTCATCGTAATTCCGGATGATCACATCGATCTCATCATGCAAATCGCAAACACGCATGGCTCCTCCTTTTATTTGAGGCGACATCGGGTACGGCGCCCATTGTCAACCGAAAGCTACGCAAACAGCTCCTTATATCATCCTACTGCCACTCAAGAGCGACTTGGGTCGTTGTCCTCTTTTCAACTACCGAGTAATTGCTCCTTCAGTTCAAGATAGCGCTCATCGGGCTCCCAGCGCCGCTGAACCTCCCCATCGCCCCATGCAATGCCTGGATTGTTGAGAATGATGGCTGGCGGCGCTTGGATGCGCTTAAAAACCGCAGAATGCATCTGCCGCAACACCCACTCGAGGTCGCTTATAAATGCCTGAGTATCGTCAAGGCCGTAGAAGCGGATCCACGTTCCCATCCCCTCTGATTCCAACCGATCATCCCGGTAAGCTTCCAATGCATCGGCTGCCCCGAAATCTGGGTCGTCTCTGAGCTTTCGCACGAGCCAATCATGGTAGAACCATTTCATAGGATCGCGTTGCCCCTCAGAAAGCTCTGCAGAGGGCATGGTTTCCCACGTATAGCCGTCATCGGTCAATTGCGGCAGCAAATTGCCAGGTACGACCTCAGCACCGAACGTCGCATTGATATCTCGCGCCAAATCGAACAGCTCAACCTTTGTTAGATCGGCTATCGGGGCCAACGCGCCAATAGCATCGCCATAAAGCGTGCAGTAACCCAGCGCCGATTCAACGAAGTTTCCGTTGTTCGCAACAACACCGCCCTCTATCGCGGCAAATGTGCAAAGCAGGCTTCCACGCGTGCGCGCTTGCACATTCTCATGCACAAGCCCCTCAATCCGCTCGCGCTCATATCCGCACGATTCTGCCGTACTTTCAACAGCATGAACGGTATCGCCAATCGTCGCAGCATAGAACCGGATTCCGAGGGCATCAGCAAGACGTGCGGAATTGCCTTTCGTAGCCGTCGTGTTGTACTCGGATGAGAGGCTGTATCCGATAACGCGCGATTTTCCGAGTGCAAGCACGAGCAGCGAAGCAACGATAGTGCTATCCAGACCGCCCGAAAGGCCGATAATCCATGGCAGAGACCCGCCGAGAACCTGGCCATCGAATCTGCGTATGGTCGAAATCAGCGCTTTTAAAAGCTTACTATCGCAAGGTTGTGCAATGGTTCCTGGCTCGACAAGCGAAACCACTACGAATTCCTCTTCGAAGTCGTCTCGCAACGCACACAGTATTTCACCTTGAGCATCGTAAACGGCCGCTCCGCCGTCAAAGCAGCGCACAGCATGCCCGGCATTGCGGATTCCTACCGGCGCAACGACAATGGAAGGTACGCCAATGTCTGGTGCGGCACTCCCCTGTGCATCCTTCGTCCAGCAGGCATTGTCGATCAAAACCGAAAAATCGCAATCAAGCGTTGAACTCCCCATACCGATGCGATAGTCCCCGTCATCAGTATGCAGCGTGACGAACGACTCTCCGTATTCTGCAGTCGACGCACCGCAGGGAATAACGTCCGGCATGCCATCCCAATCGAATGCGGTGGTCACCAAGCAGTCTGCCCCAAGCTCAGTTGCGCGCTGCACAGCGTCTGCTAGCTCTTCGCGTGAGCGACTCGGAGAACCTTCGTGCACTTCGCGCTGCCAAAGCGCCACCTTCAAGTCAGCCAAGTTGCTCATTTTCAGACCTACATTCTCGAGAATGCCCTGCGCTGCACGATGTATTCTCGCAAAAGCAGCACGAACAGAACGAGCATCACCAGCAGATAACCTATTACAGCGCCCTTCAAGCCCACGAAGTTGATCATAAGGAGCAAAACAACGAGCGAGAATACAAACGTGATCAGGTACAGCCCTACAATGGCTCGTTGCCTGCGCAGAATCGTAACCACCTGGTACAGGAAGTCGATGCACGCTGTAAGTCCGCCTGCTATGAGCATGATGTAGGACAGCTCTCGGAATTGCTCGAAATCAATGCCATAGAGTATTCCGAGGAGCGGTATTCCGATCCAGGCCATAATCCCAATGGATATGAGCGTGACCACCACGATAAGAACGACCATCGCGATGATTATCAGATCGAATTTCTTACGCCTGGATTCATCGGCCCATAGGTTTGCCATGCGCACCAGCAGAGGCTTGTATACCAATTGGATGATGATCAAGATCATCTGCGCCGGGAAGTACAGCGCATTGAAATACAGCTGATTGTCGTATGAGAGATTGCCTTCCATCAGGAACTTCGGAAGGTTATCAATGAAGGCGTACA
>JAFRLO010000021.1 GCA_017431165.1 Eggerthellaceae bacterium | reverse complement strand
CTGACCGACACCTCCAAGGACGGCACCGTCACCACGCTGACCAACAGCTACACGCCCGAGAAGACCGAGGCAACCGTCAAGAAGGTCTGGGACGACGCTGACGACCAGGACGGCAAGCGTCCTCAGAGCCTTCAGGTAACTCTCAAAGCCGGCGAGGAGACAGTCGATACTGTCACCCTGAATGACGACAACCAGTGGACCGCCACGGTCACGGGCCTGGACAAGTACGCCGATGGCGCAGAGATCGAGTACAGCTGGACCGAGGGCACGCTGCCCGAGGGCTACAGCCTGACCGGCACATCCAAGGACGGCACCGTCACCACGCTGACCAACAGCTACACCCCCGAGGAGACCGAGGTTAAGGTCACCAAGGTCTGGGATGATGCCAAAGACAAGGACGGCAAGCGTCCTACTAGCATTTCTGTGACCTTACTAGCGGACGGTAAAGCGATTGACGATGTGACGCTCTCCGAGGATAACGATTGGACCTTCACATGGTTACATCTGGACAAGTATGCGAATCGCGAAGAGATCGCCTACAGCGTTTCCGAGGAGCAGGTTCCGGACTACGATGAGCCTAAGATTGAGGGTTCCGCCGAAAGCGGCTATACGATTACGAATCATCGCATCGCTACGCCCGATGCGGTGACCGTTGATCCTCCAGTGCAAAAGATCGTCAAGGGTAACCCCTCCGAGACTTCTACTTTCACCTTCCAGATGAAGGCACTCGATGGCGGTCCGATGCCCGAGGGTGCTGACGGCAATACCATGGCCATCGAGATCAAGGGCGCTGGCAGCAAAGAGTTCGGCGAAATGAAGTTCACCGCTGCTGGCGAATGGACCTACGAGATCACTGAAATCAACAGTGGTGCCAAGGGTTACACCTACGATACCTCCGTCTACACGCTCACTGTCAAGGTGACCGAGGTTCCTGACGGCACGCAGGTTAAGCTCAACAAGGCCGAAACCATCACTGGTGGCAATGGCGGCGGTTCCATCGTGTTCACCAACACCTATGAGCCTGAGGAAACCGTTCCGAAAACAGCAGACTCCACGCCCATCATTCCTCTTTCGGTCGTAGTTGTCGCTGCTGCTGCAATGGCAGTCGTTTCGGGCCGTAAGATGGCTGCTGCACATTCTGACAAGTGCAGCCGCTAAGTAGAAACCTGGATAGGGCTTAAGACCCTATTCACATGAAGCGGGGCGGGCCGTTTCCCTCTTAAAAAGAGGTAAGCGGCCCGCCTTAATGTTTTTGTTTATCAATGAGAAAGAAAAAGGTCACAGCCAAACAAGACTGCGACCATCATTTTGAATGGAGCGGGTGACGGGACTCGAACCCGCGAATACGAGCTTGGGAAGCTCGGGCCTTACCACTTGGCGACACCCGCTTGAAAAACGCATAGGTCATTATAGCGCAACGCGCTACAATTGCACCTGCAATAGACGATCAATCGCGAAAGAGCAGCGAAGAGCACGTGACGAAAACCGCAAACATCAAGGAACCGACGAGCATTTGGAACCGTTCGTTCATTCTCGTGTGCGTCGCGGCTGTCTTCATGCATTTCGGCATGCAAATGAGCCAGGGAATCCTTGCCCCCTACACATCTGCGCTTGGTGGATCGGCAAGCGAAGTCGGTATGGTGACTAGTGCGTTTGCTCTCACAGCGCTCTTACTCAAAGCGATTTCGGCACCGATACTCGACTCGTTCAATCGCAAGAAGGTGTTCTCCATCGCGATGCTCGGCACGGCCGTAGCGTTCATCGGATATGCGTTCAGCACATCGGTATTCATGGTGGGTACGTTCAGTCTCGTACGTGGTGCGGCGATGGCTTTCACAAGCACGGCGGCGCTTGTCATCGCGACAGACTTCTTACCTAAGAATCAACTCGGTAAAGGTATTGGCATCTTCACGCTCGCGCAGGCGATTTGCCAGGCGCTTGCGCCGATGATCGCACTCAACCTTGCACTAGTCATCGGCTATGAGGGTGCGTATGTGGTTGCCGCCGCGGTCGAAGTCATCGGCTCGCTTGTAGTGCTGACGATTAAGCGTCCGAGTTGCGGCACCGAACCATTTCGCATTTCGCTTAGCAGTATGCTCGCCAAAGAAGCAGCTATGCCCGCTGTCGTCCTGGCGTTCATGTGCGGCTCGTTCTTCAGCATCTATACGTTTGTGGTGCTCTACGGTCTCGACCGGGGCATCTCACAAGAGTATGTCGGCAGCTTCTTCTTCGTGCTTGCGGGGGCGATGCTGCTCAGCAGGCCTCTCATGGGTTCGCTTTCGGATAAAATCGGATTCAAGAAGGCAATGATTCCTGCGCTTATCAGTTACGCAGCTGGTTTTGCTCTGCTCAGCCAAGTAGACAGCCTTTTTGGTTTTTGCGTAGTTGCAGTATTGATGGCGTTTGGCTATGGTGTTGCACAGCCCTTGACGCAAGCACTTGCTATGAAGCTCGTTCCTCCCGAGCATTTTGGGGCGGCAAGTTGCACGTGTTATGTCGGCAATGATATCGGCTCGCTTATCGGTCCGAATATCGCGGGGCTTCTAGTTGAGTTGCTCGGCTACTCTTCCATGTGGTTATGTATGTTGGTGCCGGTTGCATTTGCGCTGGTTGTTGTGGTTGCGTATCCTCTCAAGGGACGGGAAAGCGAGGTGAAGCTGTGAGCGATGACAAACCGATATCCGGTAAGCCGGCAGAGGACAAAGCGAGCCTGCCCGCAGCTACACCGAACGAGAACGGTTGGATTCCGACAACCGTTTGGAACCGCCCTTTCATTTTCTGCTGCGTTGCCGGCATTTTCCAGTATCTGGGTTTGCAGATGTCGCACGGCATCCTCTCGCGATACACCGAATCCCTCGGCGGCGATGCTGTTGCCGTTGGCGTTGTCACCGGCATATTCGCCATCACTGCTATGGGTTTCAAGATTATCTCGGGTCCCGCGATCGATGCGTTCGACCATAAGAAGATTCTCAGCATCTTCATGGTTGTGCTCGGACTTGCGTTCTTCGGATGCACGATCAGCAACTCGGTTGCGGGGGTCGGCGCGAGTATGTTGTTGCGTGGTGTCGCACAAGCGTTTTCGGGTACAGTGAATCTGGTCCTTGTGGCGGTGTATCTGCCGAAAGACAAGATGGGTAAGGGAATCGCCTACTTCGGCGTCGCGCAAGCGGTGTGCCAGGCCATAGGCCCCTCGATCTCACTTACGCTTTCAGTGTATATCGGCTATAAGGCGACATATGCAATCGCCGGTGCGCTCGAACTTCTCGGAGCGCTTTCCGTGCTGCTCATCAACCAGCCGAGCCGCGGAACACAGAAGTTCCGCATCTCATTGAAGAGCGTCATCGCGAAAGAAGCGCTTGTTCCGATGCTCATCCTCGCGCTCACGGGCATTCCGTATGCGACCATCCTGGCGTTTTTGGTGCTCGATGGCGTTGCAAAGGGCATTCCGCAGGAACAAATGGGCCTGTTCTTCACGGTGTTTGCTGTCGTGACTCTTGTCACGCGTCCGTTCTTCGGCAGCCTTTCCGATAAGATCGGTACGAAGAAGACGCTGCTTCCGGTACTAGTGGTGATGGCAATTTCGTACGCGCTGCTGCCGAATGTCGACTCGCTGTTTGGCTACTGCGTAGTCGCGGTTTTGAACGCAATTGGAACTGGTGTCACGTTGCCGGTTGCCCAAGCGCTAGCCATGAGGCTTGTCCCCCAAAACCGTTATGCGGCCGCAAGCAATACCTGCTATATCGGTAACGATCTCGGTTTTATTTTCGGTCCAGTCATTTCCGGATGGCTCGTCAACATGTGGGGCTACGGTGCAATGTGGTACTGCATGATGATACCCTGTGCCATCACGTTCCTGGTGCTCGCACTTGTAAAGATTCCAAAGGGCGCGTAGCCCTCTGACAAGTCTCTCAGAGATTATTGCTTAGCGCTCTTCGATTGGCACGAAATCGCGATGCTGGAACGTCGTCTTGTAGGCGGGGCGGATGATGCGCTTGCCTGAAACGATTTCCTCGAAACGATGTGCGCTCCAGCCTGCCATGCGTGCGCAAGCGAAAAGCGGCGTGTACAAATCGTCCGGGATACCCATCATGCTGTAAACGAATCCAGAATACATGTCGATATTGGCGCACAGCGTTTTCTTTGAACCCTTTTCGCGTACGAACACTTCAGGCGAAAGATGCTCTATGGATTCGAGCAACTTGAGCTCCGCTTCGAACTCGGTGCCCTTTGCGAGACGCTCCGCGAAGCGCTTGCAGATGGTCGCACGAGGGTCGCTCTTCGTGTAAACGGCGTGACCCATGCCATAGATCAGGCCGGATTTGTCGAACGCCTGCTTGTTGACGATCTTAGCGAGGTATGCGGCGACCTCGTCTTCGTTATCCCAATCCGCGACATTGTTCTTTATCTCGTTTTGCATGGCGACGACCTTATGGTTCGCTCCGCCATGGCGATATCCTTTAAGCGACCCGATAGCTGCTGCATACGTTGAATACGGGTCGGTATCCGCGCTCGAAAGCACGCGTGCAGTAAATGTGGAGTTGTTGCCGCCACCGTGCTCGGCGTGCAGGCAGAACATGATATCGAGCATGCGTGCTTCTTCGGGAGTGTAAACGCGGTCAGGGCGCAACATGCTCAGGAAGGTCTCTGCGGTCGATTCGCCAGGGATGAAGCGATGCATGATCATCGAACCGTTGTTGAAGCGCGCCTGTTGCGCATACCAGCTCAATACCGCAATACGCGGAAGGCGCGAGATCAGCGAGATGGCCGTAGCAATCTCATGCTCAGGTGAACGGTCTTCAGCTTGAGGGTCGGTAGCGTAGAGAATGAGGATGCTACGCGCCAGAATGTTCATGATGTCGGTCGGCGTGTCCTTCATGATCATCGAGGCGGTGAAGCCGTCGGGTAACGGACGCTGCTCATCGATAGCCGCAACGAAGGTTTCGAGCTGGCTTTGCGTCGGCAATTCGCCCATAAGCAGTAGGTACGCGACCTCTTCGTAATTGAAGCGATGAGCGTTGCTTTCATCGCCCAAAAGGTCGTAGATGTCATAGCCGCGATAGCTCAGGCGCCCTTCATCGGGGATTTTCTCTCCATCGCTGATGAGGTAGCCGTGCACGTTCGAGATGTTGGTGATGCCCGCAACGACTCCCGTTCCGTCAGCGTTGCGCAATCCGCGTTTCACATCGAAATGCTCGTAAAGGGCCGGATCGATTGCGTTGATGCGGCCAAAATCGTTATAAAGTCCGATGCGCGATGTTTCTTCCATAATGCGTCCTTTAATTGATAATCGCACGCCCATTAGGCTATTCGAGCTACTTATGGTAGCAAATCAGGGCGTGATGATGCTTAAAACGATGGGTCACGGTAACGCATAGCGCCCTGTGTGGTTGCCTCTGATGCGCGAAACCCCGCGGATGCCGCATTATGAAGAGCTCGGACGCGCTATTAACCGCGTGTCCACTCAAACGCTCGGCGTGGCGTGCCGTCTTCAATGTAGATGATGCCGCAATACTCGAAACCCCACTGCTCGATACAACGTTGCATAGGTAGATTGTCTTTGTGCGTGTCTATGCGCAGGTGGTCGTATCGCGAACGAGCATGCTGTATAGCAGTTGCGAAAATGCCCGAGTGCGTGCCATCGCTGGCAACGCGATGCACGGTGGCGTAAGGGGAAGGGTTCTTCCATGCGCCTTCGAAGATCTCACTATATGTTGGATCATCCCCGGCGACCAATGCGAACATTCCGCAGATGTGTTCCGGATCGTTTTCATCGTAGATGCAATGAAGGGCGCCTTGGGAGATATCGTCTCTAAGGATTTCCTCGCTCGGGTACCAATCGGCCCATTGGGTGCCGTTGCCGCGTGACCGCATGAACTCACGAGCGCTTGCGAATATCTCCAATGCGCGAGGTAGGTCGGCTTCTGCTGCAGGGCGAACGGCTAATGTGGGCTTGAGGGTCATAGCAGCTCCATTCATTGTCGGAGGGGTGGTGTGGTGGTGCTGTAATGCACATGCTGCCCAGTCGTGATGCTATAGAGTGTCATACCTAGGGTCGTTCCAACGCTCGGGGTCTTTGATGCGTCCATTATCCGCTGTGCTACCCAGAAAAGCTAATTCATAATTCGCTAACTCCCATGCGTTGCCCGTAAAGATGCTGTCGGATAACTTTTTGAGGAATTCGCAGTCGGGAGAGGCCATATCGTAATACTCCTTGGGAACCTTGTAGAAGACCTCCCATTTGTAATTGCCCGCAACGATGGGGACCACCATGACGTATTCATCGTAGATAGGGTCGTATCCGATGGAGCTCCAGTATGCTTCTCTGATGTTCGTGAGCTTGATCATGGTTCGTCTCCTCGTTTGGAGTTCATTGCAGGATAGGATGCATGCGATAAATGCTGCGGAGCAGATTATACCGTGACATGAGGAAATGGGAGGGCGTCTTTCAGGAATCGCTTCACTTAGTCCGATGACGATATTTGAACAATCGTAATACCGTTTAGTATTAAATGAATTGGGCGACAAACAGAAAAGGGAAGCCACATTAATCAAAATAATACTGAATAGTATTATTAAGAGCGGTATTTTACTACAGAAGGTTTTTGTTCTGTCCTACTCAAAATAAATGTTAATTAGGAGTTAATTCGCTACCACGAGAGGAAAAAAGCTAAAAATACTTCTTGACAGTAATACCATTCAGTCTTATTTTAATCGCGTAGATGTTGCCGCTGAGAATACTCCTTTTCAGTAGCATCTTCTTCTCCAAAAGCCGAATCTTCCCCGGCTTGTGCTTGCGGAATTCCAAGATGGCGTTTCAGGCGCTCCGTAGACGGCATCTTGGAACTGTAAGAAGGCCTTCCCATGAATTCCCCTTTCATGAGAAGGCCTTGGTTTTTCTTATGCGCAGAGGGTTGAAGTGTGCTTATTCTGCCGCAGGTCTACTCGGGATCACCGACCCAATGCTCGCGTTCGCTGCACGGCCTCGGGTCGATTCCCATCCAATAGCAATCCGCCGCATCGCGGCATAGCTTACACGTGCGCAGGCTATCCGCAGGTACGCCTACAAGCACATCGTTCGCCCAGTCGGGATTCACGCACATGCTCCGCCCTACGGCAACCATGTCGCATAAATCATTCTCGACCAGATATCGGGCGAACTCACCGGTGTTGATGCACGACACGCACATGACGGGGATGTTGACGGCTTTGTGAATCAGCGTGCCTCCGTAGCATACGAAATCCCCTGGGAAATCAGCAGGGGGCAGTGTGGAGTAGGGGCTTGGTCCGAAAGAGACATGTAGCATGTCGTAGCCAGCTTCTTCGAGAGCACGTGCGACTTTTGCAGCACCTTCAGCATCGGGTGTGCTTCCCGCGATGCGTATATCCACGATGAAGTCGGGTCCGCATGATGCTGCGATGGCTTTGCGGATGTTCCGGAAGAAACGCATGCGGCCATCGAAATCAACGCCGTACTCATCCGTTCTCGTATTGAATGCCGGGTCTAAGAACAGCGACAGGAACCAACCATGCCCGGCGTGGATCTCCACGCCGTCGCAGCCCGCGTGCATAGCGCGTATCGCGGCATCGAGAAAGTATTGTTCGAGCGCATGCACTTCCTCGGTGCTGAAGCGTCCGATTTCACCTTCGGTGCTAAGCTGCGCGAGGACCACAACGCCGTTTTCGTGGCAGTGGGTTGCGATTTCCCTTAAAGCATCCGCCTGTTCGTCTTTCCATAAGCCTGCCATGCGATTGAAGAAAACGCCTTCTTCGTCTGGGGTGACGATATTGGTGCCGAGGATGATCATACCCATGCCTCCTTCGGCAAGACGCTTGTAAAAAGCGATTTGTTCAGGACGCATGAGGCAGTTTTCATCGAGTGCGTGGTCTATTCGAGATAGCGGCGCGCAGACGATACGGTTTCTCAAGGTCTTGCTGCCGACTGTGATCGGGTCGTCAAGGCGAGGACACATAGAAATCCCTTTCAGGAGAGAAGAAACCATCGCTTTTGTCATAAAGCAAACGCTTGAAAGCATCGTAACACAATGCGATTCACAACGCGGACGACCGAAGCTCTATTTAGTTGAAGGACAACTACTTTTCATTCGTGGCGAAAAGCGAATTAAACTTTTAAGTATTAGATATGGGCGACGTTTCCGACGCATAGTCTCATGCAACAAAATCAAAGATTTTGTTAGAATGAACCCGAACCTAGTATTAGGTGTGGTTTTTCGCACTGGTTCGCTGGTGTTGTCTGGCCGTTTCGGTCAGATACCGACGAGCATCTCGCGCGCCATGTGCTAAGGCCGAGAAAAGAAGAGAAAGGAAAGGAGCGCAAAACATGGTTGATTATCAAGCATTCCTTGACAGCATCAACAGGGAGGCGTACCACGCTGGCGAGCTCACTTGGGAAGAGGACGGGTACACATGCACCCGTACGTACCATTACTCTCCTCCGGGTTGCCATACCTCTTGCGGCTTGATCTATTATGTCAAGGACGGCAAGGTGTGCAAGATCGAGGGCGACCCGCTGGATCCCTGCGCAAACGGCAGGCTCTGCATGCGCTGCCTCGAGAACGACGAGGCCATCAACCATCCTGATCGCGTGAAGTATCCTATGCGTCGCGTCGGTGAGCGCGGCGAGAACAAGTGGGAGCGCATCACGTGGGATGAGGCCTACGACGAGATCGAGAAGAACGTCCGCGAGATCTGGGAGAAGTGGGGCGGCCCGTCCATTCTCGGTACGCACGGCACCGGCCGTAACATCAACTGGCAGACACCGTACTTCTTCCATTCAGCTCTGAAGACCCCGAACGTTTGCCACATCGGCTTCACTGGCTTCGCGTGCTATCTGCCGCGTACCTGCGG
>JAFRLO010000020.1 GCA_017431165.1 Eggerthellaceae bacterium | reverse complement strand
GGACCCGCGCCAGGTGATCATGATCCTGATCGCGCTGCTGCTGCTGTACCTGGGGCTCGTGAAGACGTTCGAACCGCTGCTGCTCGTCGGCATCGCGTTCGGCATGCTTCCTCGTCAAGAAGGGCGTCCCGGTGAGCACAGGGCTTTCCATCGTCATCATGGATTACATGGATGCATACACCATGGACGTGCAGCGCCTGCGCGAGTGCTCCATGATGGTGACCGTGCCTGACGGCCGTGCCATACCGTTTTGCTCGTATCATTTGACCGATGCGTCGGGAAGGCGCGTATACGCTCCGTGGTGCAAGGAGGAGTTGCGCCAAGATTAGGCGCGAGAGGGGAGACGATCATGAAGATCCTCGTTGTGACGGGAAGTCCGCGCAAAGGCGGTAATTCCGACATCTTCGCCGATGCGTTCATCGAAGGTGCCCTGTCAGCAGGTAATGAGGTGCGCCGCATCGATGCGGGTCGTGCAACAATCGCAGGCTGCAAGGCTTGCGAATACTGCATAACGCACGGTGGGGAATGCGTTCAGAAAGATGATATGCAGGACTTCTATGACGATTTATGTTGGGCAGAGCTTACCGTGTACGCGTTCCCCATGTACTTCTACACGTATCCAGCTCAGATAAAGGCCTTCATGGATCGGCAGTTCTGCGCAATAGGTGGTAAGCCGATCAATTTCAACAAGGTCGCCTTGCTCTTGGCGTTCGAAGACAAGGATCCTTCGACGGCGGACGGCTTGATTAGAAGCTTCGAGATCGTCATGAATTACTGTCACGCCGAAATCGTGAAGATCATCATGCAAAACGGCGTGTACGAAAAGGGCGCCATAATCGGTAAGCCCGGGCTTGATGAGGCGCGCGCGTTCGGCGCGAGCCTATCCTAGTGCAAGCGCGTTTTGAGGAGGTCGTTGATGACCCAGATGAACATAGCGCTTCGAGATGCTCGCGATGCGGATATGGATTACGTGAATGCCTATGCTGCATGGGAGGGCATGGATGCCATCCCCTCGACCGAGGGTGTGACAGTTGCGGTGAATGAAGACGATGTACCCATCGGCTTTGTGAGGGTATGGGTCGATCCCAAGACTAACCAAGCGTACGTGAACCCCATCGTGCTCTATAAGCCATGGCGTGGCTTTGGGATCGGACGCATGATGATGGATGATGTGCATGAGCGCTTCGGAAGCGTCCGATTGGTGTCACGTGGTGTCAGCATCCCGTTTTATCGGGCGCTCGGATACAAGGACATCGATTGGGAGCTCATTGCTCCTGAAATCGCGGGTGACTGCGATGGTTGCGAGATGCGCGAGGAATGCACGCCGCAACCGATGGAATATCTACGATAGGAATTTCGCCGTCAAATGCTCGATGATGGCGGCATTGCCCTGGAGCAGCTTTTCGTCGTCATACAGATACGGGATCTTGTTCGCGTCGCCACCTAAAGCCAGAAGCTCCTCGTAGGGAGGAACCTGTTCCACATCGCGTTTGTCGAGCTCGATGCCGTTTTCCTCTGCGAATTTCACGGTCGTAGCGCACACGGTGCAAGGTCCCCAGTAATACAGAATCGGCGCAGGCATAACTCTCTCCTTTAAGTCTATACGGGCTTAGTGGGTGCAATACGGTGTATCGGGCAATTCGATGCCGAGGGCAGCTGCCGCGTCAGCGCGCAGTTGCTCGAGCGTAAGCTCATAGCAAGCCAGCGCATCGATCCAGCGGCGCAGGCAACGACGGCCCTTGTCGGTGAGCGTGAACAGGCGCTTCGCGGAACCTTCTGCGGGGGTATCCCACTGGCTCTCGACCAATTCGAGCTCTTCCATGCGCTTGAGCGCGCGGTAGATGCCCGTCGCGTCGGGTTTCTTACCGCCGAACATGGGGGATTCGGCCGCCTTTTGGACAATGATATATCCGTGAAGCGGCTCTTCGGATTGGGCGAGGATGCACAAGATGGTGGGCTGGGAAAGGCGATTGAGCGACTTACCCAACTCGGCGCATTCCTTCAAGTCTTGATCGGATTTGGGATGGCAAGAGCTCCACATAAGCGTGCTTCTTTCGTTTTGGTTTGTTCGATGCATGTGCGTTTCGTACTCGATCAAGTATACCGCAGCTCGATGCGCAAGACGGGTCAGGAGCGAGGTAGAGGCGATGTGCGCGGCAAAAATGGCGTGAATAATATGTTGCAGTGTGGCATCATTGTCTGTACCGATTCGCAAAGGAGAAAGCATGGCATTGGAAATCGAGCGCAAATGGCTCATCGATAAAGACAAGCTTCCGTTTTCGCTCGATGCGGCCGAGCGTCACCATATCGTGCAGTCATATCTTTCGTTCTCGCCGCAAGTGCGCCTGCGTGCGATAGATGATGCTTGGTTCGTCATGACCATCAAGGGCAAATCGAAGGATGCGGATAGTCCGCTTGTGCGCGAGGAGCGCGAGTTTGCGCTGTCGAGGGAAGCTTATCTCGAGTTGCGTGCGAAAACCGAGGGGAGAACGATCGCCAAGGTTCGCTATATCGTGCCCGAATCGGACGTGGATGCGAAAGCATCCGATACTGCTCGCATATTCGAGATCGATGTGTTCGAAGGGGATTATGCGGGCCTTGCAATGGCCGAGATGGAATTTGCGACCATAGATGAGGCCGAAAGCTATCCGATGCCTTCGTGGGCGCTTCTCGACGTGAGCGAGGATATGCGCTTCCGCAATGTTGCCATGGCACAAGCAGATGATCCATCGCTTGTTCTTCGTTGTTTTGCGGAGAGCACCGATTAAGCGGGCTCATTTCGGTGTTTTTTGATAAGTGCGTGGAAAAATCCGCTGCGCTTTAGATGCATGAACTGCAAAAACTACAATAAGCAAGTTAGGGAAAACAGACGATCGTGCAGGCGTTTTCAGCATGATTGCATTGTCGGACAATGATGCAAAGGATGGTTTAAACATGAAGGTAATCGTTGATACTCCGGAGGGAATCGCGAAGCAGGCTGCTGCGATTTACCAAGAGATTCTGAAGGACAAGCCCAATGCAGTGCTGGGATTCGCAACAGGTTCGACCCCGCTCGATTTATACGCTCAGCTCATCAAGCTTTATGAGGCAGGCGAGATCTCGTTTAAGGATGTGACGACCTTCAATCTGGACGAATACGTGGGTCTTGAGCCGACGCACGATCAGTCTTATCGCTACTTCATGGATACCAATCTGTTCACCCATATCGATCTCGATCCTGCACGCGTGCATATCCCGTCTGGCATCGACACCGATGCCGCCACGCTCGCTGCGTACGACGAGGCAATCGCCGAAGCTGGCGGAATCGACATGCAGCTTCTGGGCATTGGCTGCAACGGGCATATCGGCTTCAATGAGCCGGGCACGCCGCTCGAGTCTTTGACGCATGTCGTCGAGCTCACGCAAAACACCCGAGAGGTAAACGCCCGCTTCTTCGATTCCCTCGATGACGTCCCGACGCATGCGGCCACCATGGGCATCAAGACCGTCATGAATGCCCGTAAGCTGCTCCTGATCGCACTCGGCGAGAGCAAGGCAGAGGCTGTGTATCAAACCATCAAGGGGCCGGTCAGTTCGGCATGTCCTGCAAGCGTGCTGCAGCTGCATCCCGACGCAGTCGTCTTCTTAGACGAGGCAGCGGCAAGCAAGCTGTAAAAACCCAGATGACGCGTCGCGTGTGCGCGGCGTTGGAACCTTTTTGATCTGGAACCGCCGAAGTCCTTCGGCGGTTCCTTTGCCCTGTGCAACGTGGTATAACGTCTACGTGTTATTTCAAGGTCGTTTAACAAAGCGATAAGGTGGTTTAACGTGGCATTCGTGGAGTTTCGCAACGTGCGGAAGGTCTACCAGATGGGCGAAGTCCAGGTCGCTGCTGTCGATGGCATGGATTTCTCCATCGAGCAGGGCGAGTTCGTGGTGATCGTTGGCCCATCCGGCGCGGGAAAGACAACCGTGCTCAACATACTCGGTGGCATCGATGTCGCAACAAGCGGCAACGTGCTCGTCGATGGCGTCGATGTCGCTGCATTCGATGAGAAGCAGCTGACCAACTATCGCCGTCATGATATCGGCTTCGTGTTTCAGTTCTACAACCTCGTGCAGAACCTTACCGCCCATGAGAACGTCGAGTTGGCAAGCCAGATTTGCGATGATCCCCTCGATGCGACGGAGGTCTTAACGCAAGTCGGTCTCGAGGCCCGTATGGACAACTTCCCAAGCCAACTATCTGGCGGTGAGCAGCAACGCGTTGCCATTGCGCGCGCCTTAGCCAAAAACCCCAAGCTCCTATTATGCGACGAGCCGACAGGCGCGCTCGATTATCAGACAGGCAAGGCAATTTTGAAGCTCTTGCAGAACACATGCCGGCAAACAGGGCATACGGTCGTGCTCATCACGCACAACCAAGCGTTCTGCGCCATCGCCGATCGCGTGATCAAGATTCGCGAAGGGCGCGCTATTGACGTTGCAATCAACCAAAACCCTGCCGATGCGGAAACCATCGAGTGGTAGGAGATTTGCGAATAGGCAACCAATGGGATTATTTGCATGAAAAGCGTATTCAACCGTGACATAGTGCGCTCGATCTCATCCTCGTTGGGCAGGTATCTGGCCATCGCGGGCATCGTTGCGCTCGGTTGCGGCTTTTATGCTGGATTGCGAATGACCGCTCCCGATATGCACATCTCAGGGGATGAGTTCTATGATGGCACCGAGCTCTACGATATCCTGCTCGTTTCCTCTCTGGGTTTTTCGGATTCACAGCTAGAAACTGCTCGTGCGACTGAGGGCATCGAGGCGGCGTGTGCTGCTAAGTCGACCGATATCATGGCACTGCTCGATGGCGAGCAGTACGCAATGCGTGTGATCTCCTTCGATGTGGACGCCGCAGCGGCATCATCAACTGAAGATGGGGTGCATGTATTAAGCGAGGATAGCTCGTATCTGAACCGTCTCATCCTTGAGAGGGGATCGTGGCCGACGGAAGCGGACGAGTGCGTGCTATCTGCCGACCGTGTGATGAGCACACCCATCGAAATCGGAGATACGGTCGAGGTTCTCTACGGTTCGCAAGATCTCGATGGCGTGCTTACGGTTCGCGCATTCAAAGTTACCGGCCTCGTCCATACATCCTCATATGTTTCGGCGATTTCGATCGGTTCGACCTCCCTAGGGTCGGGAGGCATCCAACAGATTGTGTATGTTCCCGAGAAAACATTCGAGGAGGACTTCCCGTGCTCGCAGATATTTGTGAAGGTGACGGGCGCCGATGGATTATTTGCAGGAAGTGACGAATACCAGCGTGCCGTAGACGAGGTGGTTGCACGCTTCGAGGAGAATTCGGGCGCTATTGCTAAAGTCCGCTATGACGATATACGAGGGGACGCGCAATCCAAACTCGATGATGCAAGAGCCGAATACAACGAACAGAAGGCCCTTGCCGACAAACGCATAGCCGAAGGTCAGAACGAGCTTGTCCAAGCGGCCGCAAAGCTTGCCGATGCGGCTCGCCAAATCGCCTCGGGGCAAGAACAATACGATACGGGCGTGAGTGAGCTTGAGGACCAGCGGGCGCAAGCCGAGGAGCAACTGGCTGCTGCGCGTAAAGAGCTCGAGGATGCTCAGGCTGAGGTGGAATACGGTGAAGAGCAGCTTGAGGTTGCACGCAAAGAGCTTGCCGAACACGAGGCGGAGTATGCCGATGGCCTTACCCAATGGAACGCCAGCAAGGCGCAATATGACGAGGCGCTCGCTCAGTACGAAGCGAGTGCTCCCGAACGGCAACAGGTTGCCTCAGCGCTCAATCAAGTCCTCACCGCTAAAAGCACTCTCGAGGCGCGAATAGAGCAGGCGAAGGCCGCTGGCATGCCTGATGGTGATCCGGCAATGATCGAGATGCAAAACCAGCTTTCTGCTCTCAACGCGCAAATAACATACCTCCAGCAATTGGAGAAAGAATTCGAAGCCGCCAAGGCGGCGCTCGAAGCCGCGAAGGAAAAGCTCGATGCGGGCGAAGCCGTTTTGCGCGATATGCGTTCTGAACTCGATGCTGCGCAAGAGACGATCAGCACCCGTTTCAAAGAGCTCGAGGGAGCGAAGGCGCAAATCGCAGACGGATGGATTCAGTACCGTGAGAAGGAGGCAAATGCTGCCTCCCAGCTCGACCAAGCCCAGAAACAGCTCGATGCGGCTGCAGATGAGCTTGCACGCGCTAGATCCGAATTGGCGGAAGGGCAATCCGAATACAATCGGGGTTTGGCCGAGTTCGAATCCGGGCGCGCTGAGGCGTACGCACAGCTTGGGAATGCCCAAGGGGAGCTGGATGATGCTCAAAAACAGATAGACGATCTCGAAGAGCCTGAAATCTACGTGCTCGATCGTACATCGAATTACGGGGTTGTCAGCTACAATACCGATGCAGAACGCGTGGATAACATCGCACGCGTCTTCCCGTTCATCTTTTTCCTCGTGGCCGCGCTCGTCGCTTTGACTACGATGACGCGTATGGTGGAAGAGGAGCGCGTCATCATCGGCACATACAAAGCCCTTGGTTACAGTCGTGCGCGTATCACTGGCAAATATCTGGCATACGCTGCATCTGCAAGTATCATAGGCGCCGTCATAGGCATCGGGATCCTTTCGCAGGTGCTGCCGTATGTCATCTCCAAAGCATATGCGATCATTTACAACGTACCGCCGCTTTCGCTGCCGCTTCCCGTGGACATGCCGCTTGCTCTTTTGTCTGCCGGGCTCGGCATCGGCATAACGCTCATCTCCACATGGGCGGCGGTGGCTGCCACGCTGCGCGAGCAACCAGCCTCCCTTATGCTTCCGCGTGCTCCCTCTGCAGGTAAGAAGATTCTGTTGCAAAGGGTCACGCCTATTTGGCAGCGCCTATCGTTCTCGTGGAAGGTCACGTGTCGCAACCTATTCCGCTATAAGAAGCGTTTGTGGATGACCATCGTAGGCATCGCGGGGTGCACGGCGCTTCTGCTGACAGGCTTAGGTCTCCATGATGCGATTTGGGACATCATCGACAAGCAATTCGGTCCTATCGTGAATTACAACGTGGTGGTTCAGATGGCTGACGATGCGACAGAGGACGAGATAGCGCGTACGTTGTCGTATATGGAGGATACGGGCGACGTGAGCAACCTTGCGCGTGCAGAGCGTGCGAACATGAAGGTCTCGTCTGCCGATCACAATCCGACGGGGCTCATCATCGTCATTCCTGAAGACGCGAAGCAGATGGGCGAGCTTATCATCACGAAGGAACGGGTCGGGCAGGTGCCCATCGAGCTTAACGAGCAGAGTGTGATCATGACCGAGAAGATGGCCAAGACGCTCAATGTCCGTCCGGGCGACAGCGTGACCGTCTACGAGCAAGACGAGATAGGCAATGCAGTAGGTGACGGTCATACGCTGACAATCACCGATGTTATGGAATACTACGTTGGCCACGAGCTGATCGTGGGCGCAGACGCATGGAACCAAAATGTCGGAACCGCACTCGACTACAGCGCGATTTACGGCACGTGCACCGAGGATGCTTCCAAGCGTGCGGCGGTCACCGAGGGGCTGCATGCACGTGACGAGGTTGAAACGGTTGCCTACAACGACGAGACCATCGACAGCTATCGCAAGATGTTGACGAGCGTGAATATGATCGTCGTAGTTCTGGTCGTCGCGGCTGCGGGCTTGGCCTTCATCGTGCTGTACAACTTGACGAACATCAACATTACCGAACGCCGCCGCGAGATTGCGAGCCTGAAGGTGCTTGGCTTCACGCGTCGCGAGGTGAATGCTTACATCTTCCGAGAAATCGTGCTTCTCACGCTCATAGGTGCCGCATTCGGCTTGGTACTCGGATACTTCCTTGAAGGCTTCGTCGTCACGACGGCGGAAGTCGATTACGTCATGTTCGGTCGCGAGATCCATCTGGTGAGCTATCTGTTGGGTTATGCGATCACCATCGTATTCTCCGCTATCGTGATGTTCGCGATGCGTCATAAACTTGCAGGCATAGATATGGTGGAGAGCCTGAAATCCATCGACTAGATACAGTAGTTATTTGCATGTTTTTTCTGTCCATGTGCCGCTTGCATGTCCGTTCGTGTAACCTGTATGACATGTACACGGTATATAATCCCTTCAAGCAACGATGGTTGATCAAGGCAGCATAGGCTGCTTCATTTTTGATAGGGGAGTCATCATGGGAAAATACTTCGGGACAGATGGTTTTCGCGGTGAAGCCAATGTCGATTTGACGAGTTGGCATGCATATCAGATCGGACGCTATCTGGGTGCCCAAGCTGCAAAGGCCGCAGACGGGAATCGTGCGCAGATCGTAATCGGCAAGGATACGCGCCAGTCGGGCGATATGTTCGAGCATGCGCTGGCCGCAGGCATCGTGGCTTCGGGTGCGGATGCGTATCTGCTCGATGTGGTCACCACGCCAGGCGTCGCATATCTGACGCGCACGGGCGACTTCGCATTCGGCGTGATGGTGTCAGCAAGTCATAACCCATTCCAAGATAACGGCATCAAGGTGCTTAACAGCGCAGGCGAGAAGCTCGACGAGGAGACCATCGAGGGCATCGAGGCATATATCGATGGCGAAATCGGTGAACTTGCGTATGCTCAGGGCGATGCGATCGGTCGCGTCATCGATCATTCGGCTGCCGTCGATCGATATGCTGAGTTCCTCATCTCCAAAGCACCGGCTTCCCTTGCAGGGTATCGCATCGGTTTGGATTGCGCGAATGGCAGTGCCTCGGCCGTGGCTCCGCACGTCTTCGCTGCACTTGGCGCCGATGTGAAGGTCATCAACAATACTCCCGATGGACGCAACATCAACGTAGCATGCGGCTCTACGCACATCGAGGGCTTATGCGCATTCGTGAAAGATGCGGGCCTCGATGTGGGATTCGCGTATGATGGCGATGCGGATCGCTGCCTTGCGGTCGACGGGGATGGCAACGTCATCGATGGCGACCAGATCATGTACGTCTGCGGCGTCCACATGAAGCAGGCGGGCCGCTTGACGAGCAATACCGTCGTAACCACCATCATGAGTAACTTCGGGCTGTATAAGGCGTTTGACGAAGCCGGCATCGCCTACGAGAAGACGGCCGTCGGCGATAAGTACGTTTATGAGAACATGGCGACCTATGATCATCTTCTCGGCGGCGAGCAGTCCGGTCATATCATCTTCCGCGAATTCGCAACCACGGGTGATGGCGTCTTGACGAGCCTCATGGTCATGGAGGCGCTCATTGCGGCCGGTAAGACGATTGCAGAGCTCGCAGAGTCGCTCACCATCCTGCCGCAGGTTCTCAAGAACGTTCGCGTTGCGGACAAAGCGGCATCGCTTGCTGATGAGGCCGTGCAAGCGGCCATCGCGACGGCAGATGATGAGCTCGGCGATGATGGGCGTATCCTCGTGCGCCAAAGCGGTACCGAGCCGGTGATCCGCGTGATGGCCGAAGCCCCCACGCTCGAACTGTGCGAAGAGAAAGTCGATGCCATCATCGCAATCATGCGCGCTCAAGGCCATGTCATCGGATAGAATCATAAGAGCGTTTCAATCGGGATAGAGAACAGAGAAGAAAACCTGCGGGAGACACACTATGGATGCGAAGATAACCGACCTTTACGACTTGTCCTACACGATCGCAGCGCCTTTGCTCGAGCGTTTCGAATACCCGTGGGAAGCCCTTGCGGGTATCAAGGAATTCATCCTGCAGCTAGGTCCCACGCTTCCTGAGGATGAATTCGATCATCCTGCCGATGACGTATGGATCGCGAAGGATGCAGATGTGTTCCCGTCAGCGTATCTGGGCGGGCCATTGATCATCGACCATGGCGCACAAGTACGCCATTGCGCATTCATTCGTTCGAGTGCCATCGTGGGCAAGAACGCGGTGGTCGGGAATTCGGTCGAATTGAAGAACGTCATCCTGTTCGACAATGTGCAGGTTCCGCATTACAACTATGTTGGCGATAGCATCCTCGGACACTATTCGCATATGGGTGCAGGTTCCATTACATCGAACCTGAAAAGCGACAAATCACTCGTCGTGGTCAAAAGCGCCGATGAGCAGATAGAGACGGGCATCAAGAAATTCGGTGCCATGCTCGGTGATCATGTCGAGGTCGGATGCAACAGCGTATTGTGCCCGGGTTCGGTGGTTGGGAGCAATTCGATGGTGTATCCGCTTTCGCGCGTTCGTGGCTTCGTGCCGGCGAACAGCATCTTCAAAGATCCCGACAAAATCGTCACCAAACGCTGATTCGGTTTGTAAAGCTCGTTTTTTCTGGTTGCTCGGGGAAACCTATAAAGCTCTAACACGAAATGGTGCGCTCGGCAAACAAGCGCACTACTCGTATTGCCTCGGGAATCGCTTCGATGACATCTTCCGCGGTTACGCAGATAGCAGTCCTTTTGGCTGCTGCTTCGCGTCCTGCTTGCGCATGGATGCGGCATCCGAGCGCGCAAGCCGTGAACGGCTCGATCCCCTGTGCGAGGAATGCGCCGATCATCCCTGCGAGCACGTCTCCCGTACCTGCTTTCGCGAGAGCTGATGTCCCCTTATCCATACGATAGGCGTTCTCGCCATCGCATACGTAGGTGACAGGGCCCTTTAAAACGATGGTCGCGCGAAACTCGCTCACGAGCTTTTGCGCAAGTGCTTCATCGTTTCCTGCATAATATGCGCTGAGCCGCGCTGCCTCGCCAGCATGGGGCGTGAGCACAGTGGGATAACCCTGCCTTCCGCGTGACTCGAGCAGGGATTTCGCATCTAGGGAAGTGAGGAAGGCAAGGCCGCCGCCATCGATGAGAACGGGGGCTTTCGCGTATGCCAGGACATCGAATACCCGTCGTCTTGCAGCAGGGTCATTCGGATCAAAGCCTGAGCCGACGAGATAAGCGCATGGTTTTGCTTTACGAGATTCCTGGAACCTTTCTGCTGTCCAGCTGGAAGAGTCTGTCGCTACAAGCGACGGACGATGGGCGATGACGAGTGGGACGACGCTTTTTTCGGTTACAACTTGGACATATCCCGCGCCGGAAATCAATGCTGCATCCGCTGCGAGCAAGGCGGCACCAGGGTATGCTTCGCTTCCTGCAAAGGCGAACAGCTTGCCGCGTGAGTACTTGTTAGCATCAGGCGCGGGGTAGGGAAGCTGCAAAGCGAGCCATTCATCTCTGAATGCATCAGTCGGGGGGATGGTACGTGTCGTGCTTGAATCCAAGGTGTTCTCCTTATGCTTTCAAAGCGGCTTCTCCCGAAGTGGCTTCGGGTGCATCCTGCCTGTCCGCATCGATGGAGTCGAGCATGCCGCGCAGTTCTTTGAACTGCTTGGAAAGCTCTTCCATCGGGTCTATGCGCTCAAGTCGCGCGCGGACGGAATCTTCCGTGATCGCCATCGCGCATGCGACGGCATCGGTATGCGTATACGAAAGGGAGATGGGCAATTCGACTACGTTGAGCATTTCGGCGATTTCTTTTGCGCGGCCCGTGAGTTTCGCTGTGGGACGGCCGCCCGGATGCCTTACAACCTCGATTTCGCGGGGATGGATGCCGTACGCAAAGCCCGTGCCAAGAGCCTTCAGCACTGCCTCTTTTGCGGCAAATCGCGTTGCATAATGGGTGGCAGGCGATGCGGTCGCATCGCAATAGGCGCGCTCGGATTCGCTGAACACCTTTTCCTTGAAGCTCGGTGTGCGTTCTATGATCCTTTCCATGCGATCGATCTGCACGAGATCGATGCCTAGGCCTACCTGCCCATCAAGTTGTACATGGGAAGAATCGATCGCCTGCGTGGTGGTGCTTTGCTTCACGGATGCTCCTTATCGATAAGATTCAGGTAAAAGGCCGGTTTCGATGATCTCGAGGAATTCGGCTTCGCCGAGTACGGGCACACCGAGAGTGATGGCTTTGTCGAGTTTCGAACCAGCCTCTTCGCCTGCGATGACGAAACTCGTCTTCTTCGAAACGCTGCCCGATACCTTCGCACCGTATGCTTTGAGCCTATCTCCCGCCTCGGTGCGGGTCATACCGCTTGCCACAAGGCTACCCGTCAACACGAAAGTGAGGCCTTCAAGCGTTTGCGGCATCTGTTCTTCTGCCGAGACATGCTCGGTCATGACCACTCCGAAACGCTCCAAGCGTTCGATGACATCGAGGTTGCCTGGCGTGCGCAAAAAGACGTACACCGAGTGGGCGATGATAGGCCCTATGCCCTCGATGCTCGCCAAACTCTCCTCCGATGCTGTCTTAAGTGAATCGATGGAAGGATAGGCTTTCGTGAGCGCTTCGGCGGTCGTTTTGCCGATATGGCGGATACCCAGACCGACGAGTACGCGCGTCAAACCGCGGGATTTGCTCGCCTCGATCGCGCTTATGAGCTTTGCTGCGATGACCGATCCGAGGCGGATGGGATTGCCTTCTTTATTAACTCTACCCATATCGAGCATGGAAAGCTCGGTTTCGTCAAGCGTGTAGTAATCGGCAACATCCGACATGCGCCCCGTTTCGATGAGGCGTCCGATGATCTCATCTCCCATGCCGTCGATATCCATAGCAACGCGGCTTGCCCAGAAGATGAGCCGTTCTTGAGCCTGCGCGGGGCACTCGATGTTGATGCAGCGATGTGCGACTTCGCCCTCCTCGCGGATGATGGGGTTATTACAGCTCGGACACAGCTTCGGCATCGTCCATACGCGTGCTCCGGGCGGTCGAAGCGAGGTGACGGCACCGAGCACCTCGGGGATGACGTCGCCTGCTTTGCGGACGATGACCGTATCGCCGATGCGCACATCCTTGCGATGGACTTCGTCGAGATTATGCAGGGTGGCACGTGAGACGACGCTGCCTGCAACGGTGACGGGTTCGAGCTCGGCGACGGGAGTGAGCACGCCTGTGCGGCCGACCTGTACTGTGATATCGCGCAGCAGGGTGGTTTTCTCCTCGGGCGGGAACTTGAACGCGATCGCCCAGCGTGGAGCACGCGAAGTGAATCCCAAGGCATCCTGTTGAGCGAAGGAATCAACCTTGACTACGACGCCATCGATGTCATAAGGAAGAGCGTCACGCCGCTCGATGGCGCGTTCGCAGAACGCATGCACTTCTTCTTTTGTGGTGCAGCGAACGACATCAGGGTTCACATGGAAGCCCGCACGCCCCAGCCATTTGAGAAGTTCCCACTGGCTTGTTACGGGCAGCGCGCGGTCGTCGGCTGTTGAATAGATGAAAGTCGAGAGATCGCGCCCCTGCGTGATCCGCGCATCTTTTTGGCGAAGGCTGCCTGCGGCCGCATTGCGCGGGTTGGCGAATACCTGTTTGCCATTCTCTACTGCCGCTGCGTTGAGAGCATTGAAGCTGCTCTTGGGCATATACACTTCACCGCGCAGTTCGATGACATCGATACCATCGGAAAGTTCGTTTTCGCCCTCTTCGCGCAGGCGTAAGGGTACGTCTTTGACCGTGCGCATATTCGCGGTTACGTCTTCGCCCGTCACACCGTCACCGCGAGTTGCTGCGCGGATGAGCATGCCGTCCTGATACGTGAGCGAGATCGACGAGCCGTCGATCTTAAGCTCGCATACCAAGGGAACCAAGCTTCCGAATGCATCGACGATGCGCGCGATCCAGGCATCGAGCTCCCCGAAGTCCATCGCGTTGTCGAGCGAATACATCCGTGCCATATGCCGGACCGGGGCGAACTGCTCGCCAACGTATCCGCCGACACGCTGCGTGGGAGAGGAGGGGTCGATGAATTCAGGATGCTTCGCTTCGAGTTCGCGCAGTTCCCGCATGAGCGAATCGAATGCCGCATCCGATATCTCAGGTGCGTCTTGGGCATAATACAGATACGTATGATGCTCAATCTCTCGGCGCAGCTGATCGATGCGTTGCGAGATTTTTGCGAGCGCGTCTTGCTCGCTATCTAAAGTCTCTTCTTCTTCGAAATCATCGAACAAGCCTGACTGCTCAATGGTCATTTCTTGTGCCTTTCGGGTTGATGCGATAGGGCGGATTGCACGTCAAAACGATGCGATATCGCAACTTTTAAGTATATCAGAACGGCTACATGACGATGTGCCGATTCGGGCGAGTTAGAGGACTGCGCCAGCGATTTTGCGAAACATGTTTTGCATAAAAATTGCCGCTTGACGAATAATCGTTTCGTTATCGCATTGTAGTTGCAAGCTGGCCTTTGCATTTCTATAATTTCGCCTTGTAGTTATCCTGAATTGAACTTATCAGCGGGAGGATAAGGATCATGGCTTCTGGTCAAAACCTGGCAGAAAAGAAACCGGCTCGCGCAGTATGGTCGGGCAAGATGGGTTTCGTTTTGGCGGCTGCGGCATCCGCTATCGGATTGGGAAACCTGTGGCGTTTCCCGTATCTTGCTGCGAAATACGGCGGCGGCGTTTTCCTGATCACGTACATCATCTTGGTGTGCACGTTCGGTTTCGCGCTGATGACCGCTGAGACGGCATTAGGTCGCAAGACCAAGCAAAGCGCTATTGGCGCATTCAGCCATTTCGGCAAGAAGTACATCTTCATCGGCATCCTGGCGTCTGCGGTTCCGTTCATCATCACGCCGTACTACTGCGTTATCGGTGGTTGGGTCACCAAGTACATGGTCAGTTACGTTACCGTCGGAGCTTCAGAGCTCGGCACGGATGCATGGGCAACCTTCGCGGGATTCATCACGGGAACGGGTCCTGAGACCTTCTTGTGGATGATCGTCTTCATCGCCGTGGTCATCGTGGTTACCGCCCTCGGCGTCAAGAACGGCATCGAGCGTGCGAACAAGATCCTCATGCCGCTTCTCATCGTCATGGCGATTGGTATCAGCGTCTACTCGCTGACGCTTCCCGGTGCCATCGATGGCTTGAAGTACTATTTGATTCCCGATGTCTCCAAGATCTCCATCGACATGGTCGTCGCTGCGATGGGTCAGATGTTCTTCAGCTTGTCTTTGGCTATGGGCATCATGATCACCTATGGCTCTTACTTCAAGGAGGAAGAGGACCTGGAGAAGTCCGTTCGCCGCATTGAGATCTTCGACACCGGCATCGCCCTGCTTGCAGGCCTCATGATCATCCCGGCTTCCGTCGCCATCCTCGGAAGCGCTGACGCGGTCGCTGCCAAGGCGGGCCCGAAGCTCATGTTCGGCACCTTGCCCGAGGTATTCGCGGGAACAGGTTCCATCGCGAGCGTTTTGGGATTCATCTTCTTCGCGCTCGTGTTCTTCGCGGCTTTAACCAGCGCCATCTCCTTGTTCGAGACCTGCACTTCCATCATCCAGGATGGTGCGAAATGGAGTCGTACGCGTTCGATTATCGTGTGCTCGGTTTTCATGATCATCGTGGGTATCATCTGCAACCTCGGCTATAACTCCTGGATCGGTATCGACCCGATGTATTCCATCTTCGGAATCGGCGAGTACCAAGATAACCAGATCCTCGATTTCATGGACTTTATATCCAATACGATCCTGATGCCCGTTGTAGCGTTACTCACCTGCATCTTCATCGGCTGGATCATCAAGCCGAAGGAGATCGCAGACGAGGTGAAGAAATCCTCCGCCTTCAAGGGTGAGAAGCTCTTCAACGTGATGATTAAGTACGTTGCCCCCGTGTTCGTCGTTTTGATTCTCGTGTTCTACGTGCTCAACACGATCGGCATCGTAAGCCTGTAGCTGGACAGGAAAAGCATTCCGAATCATCGAAGGGCGCCTTTCAAGGCGCCCTTCTTGTTCGCGCCAATCGCCGTTGCGCTCTTTCTGCTAGAATCACGTCAACGATTCAGCAAATCTTTATTGCGAGGTGTCATATGTCTCTATCCATCGGTATCGTCGGCCTTCCGAATGTCGGCAAATCGACTTTGTTCACGGCTATGACCAACAAGGGAGGCTTGGCTGCGAACTATCCCTTCGCAACCATCGAGCCCAATGTGGGCATCGTTCCCGTACCCGATGAGCGCCTCGATAAGCTTGCCGCCATCGACCATCCTGCACGCATCATCCCCGCGACAGTCGAGTTCGTTGACATCGCCGGTTTAGTTGCGGGAGCGAGCAAAGGCGAGGGTTTGGGCAACCAGTTTCTGGCGAACATCCGCGATTGCAATGCCATCGCAGAGGTCGTCCGGTATTTCAGTGATCCCAATGTCGTGCATGTCAATGGCAAAGTGGATCCTCTTAGCGATGTCGATACCATCAAAACCGAGCTCATCTTGGCCGACCTTGCTACAGTCGAGAAAGCGATTCCCCGTCTCGAGAAGGAAGCGAAGCGCGATAAGAAGGGTCAGCTCAAACTCAATACCGCCAAGAAGGTGCAGGCAGGCTTGAATGAGGGGCACCGCGCACGCACACTCGATCTTTCCCCTGAGGAGATAGATGCACTCTACGAACTGCATCTGCTCACGATGAAGCCGATGTTGTATATCGCGAACGTCGATGAGGATCAGGTATCGGCAGAGTTCGAAGACATCGATGGCTGCACACCCGTGCCGATCTGCGCACAAGTGGAAGCAGACCTTGCGGAGCTCGCCGAGATGGATCCTGAGGAAGCTGCGGAGTTCTTGGAGGCGATGGGGCTTACCGAAAGTGGTCTCGCGCGCCTGATTCACGAGGCATATCATCTGCTCGGTTTGCAGAGCTTCTTCACGTCGGGTTCGGATGAAACGCGCGCATGGACGATTCCGATCGGTGCGAAGGCGCCGCAGGCCGCAGGCGTGATTCATACCGATTTCGAGCGCGGCTTCATCAAAGCAGAGACCGCGTCCTACGAGGATTACGTCGCGCTTGGCGGGGAAGCGGGTTGCCGTGCTGCTGGCAAGCTTCGTCAGGAGGGCAAGGACTACGTCGTCGCTGACGGCGATATCATGCATTTCAAGTTCAACGTGTAGTTCGAATGCGCGAAGCTACTGACAAGCTCGCAATTGGCCATGCGGCGTGAGCGGCAAACGCTGCTACGCCAGTCGTTCCTATTCTGGTCTTCACCGTGCCAGCGGCTATCGTGCAGTGCGCTCGTTTAGCTGTGCGCCGAGCGTGACGGATCGAGATCCATGGTCTGGAAGCGGTTCTGCATCCATTCGTCATCGTAATTCTCGTCATAGAACTGCTGAATGGGGGTCGTGACTTCCTTTCCTGCGGCTCGTTCGTACCAGCAATCGATTGCCTGGATGGTCATGATGCAATCGACGAGCATCAGCACAGCGCAAATCGAGGTGACGACGTAACGCGCCTTCCAGGGAATCTTGTTGATGAGCTTCAGCAGCACTGGCAGGATGAGCTTGATCCACAGCACACCGAGTAAGCCGAACATCGATGAGAACATGAGGCACGTGCGACCATCGAGCAAATCGCCGAGGAAGTATCCGTGATAGTCCCATGCGATGATGCCGAATGCGGTTTCCATCCAGTAGCTCACGAACCATTCGAATGCGCCGCCGATGATAGTGCATGCGATGAAAATGAGAATGATGTTGGCGCTGCGATGGCGATTGAGCGCAAGGGTCATGAGGAGGGCGCCGCATCCGTAAATGGGCGAAAACGGGCCGTAAAGCAGGCCAGCGCGATCCTGGTAGACGCCGGGGTCGACGACGACCATATGCCAGATGATTTCGACGATGAGCCCTAGGAAGCATCCGACGACGAAAAGCCAGAAAAGGTTGAAGAAGTCGAGGCGGATGTAGCCTTTGCCCTCGAGATCGAGCCCGAGAGTTCCCGTTTCCGCTCGGTTCTCCGTATCGAGCTCGCGGAGCTTGCGGCCAAGTTTACGCTCAGCGGACAAACTTGGATTTAGGTAGCTGTCTAAGGCGATGAGGATGACGAGCGAGATCGCGGGCGTGATAAGAGCTTCCGAGATGCCTGTTGTCATCGATTGGACGATCATGGCGATGACGGTGAGTGCGATGACGACGTGGGCTGTCTGCGACGCGCCTGCACGCTTGTTGAGGGCGAGGCGAACTGCCAAGACGATACTGATGATCGCGTTGGCGGCATGCAGAACCACATCCGCTATCAACATGACGAATTCGGTCATCGTGAGGGCACCGATGTGCTTCGCGGTAGTCTCCAAGCCCTCTTTGAGTTCGGAACCATCTACTGAACCATTTTGGAGGCCGAGGAACAGCAATAGTGCGGCTCCGATGATAGACAGCACAGAAAGAATCGAGTTCGCGGCAACCAAGCCGGCGAAGATCCTCAGGCCCCAGGGGAGCTTCTTTCCCGTGGCAACGAGCCCTTCGGCTGTGCGCACGTGGGCGAATTCCTTGAGTTCTGCCGTTTGCTGCTTCGTAAGCCAACCGTGGGATTGCTGCGACTTTTTGATTTCCGTGATGATCTCATCGATCTCTTCATGCGTGAGTTTTCCGTCGGCAGCCCTATCGCCGACGAATTCTTTGAGGTTTTCGAAATGATGTTCACCCATGAACGTAACGGGCATTTGTCCTTCCGCGCTTTCGCCCGGAGTTTCATCGGGAACGGCTTTTGAAATTGCCCTTTCGATTGTTTCCTCAGAGGGCAGGGGGACGGTAAATTCTTGCTCTTGATCCATGGTTCCTGCTTTTTATGGACGGGAGTCTTTCCTTGCAATTGCGTCATTGTATCGTTTTTTCAGCTCGATAACCACTTGACGTGCGAGGACGCATCGCTATAATGGATTGGCTGCAGTTTTGCAGTAATGCGCGAATCGTTATGATTCACGCGGCAACAAACGGATAGTTCCGCTGCCTAAGACAGCTGGCACCGCAAGGTTTAATTGGGTTACAGCCCAGCCCGCCGAGGTGGTCGTGAAGTGTGCATGCGCTTAATCGGCCCCTGCTGTCATCAGCGGGGGTCGTTTTTTGATCCCTCTTGCGCGGAACGAACGAGTAACGCAAAAAAGGAGGTGTATACATGCCAAACGCACAGAATGTTGCAACTCTTGAGCAGATCAAGGAGGACTTGCAGGACGTCAGCGCGATGTGGGTTGTGGACTATCGCGGTCTTACCGTGAAGCAGATCCAAGCTCTTCGCCGCGAGGTCCGCGAATCGGGTTCTACCATGAAGGTTTACAAGAACACGCTGGTTCGTCGTGCTCTCGCCGATATGAACCTCGCGAATCTTGACGAGATCTTGGAAGGTCCGTCTGCGTTCATCTTCGCGGGTGCAGATCCCGTCGCCTCTGCTAAGGTCCTGAAGGATTTTGCCAAGAGCAGCAAGATCATGCAGATCAAGGGCGGCATGATGGACGGTGAGTTCGTCAACGCTGCGCAGGTCGAAGCCATCGCTTCGCTGCCTTCGAAGGAGCAACTCCTCGGTCAAATCGCCGGTCTTATCTCTGGCATGGCTCGCGGCCTCGCCGTTTCCATCGGCGGTGTTACGCGCGGTCTTGCCGTGGCCACTCAGGCTGTCGCCGAGCAAAAGTCGGCTGCCTAAGGGCAACTCGCTGCGATATCGCAGCATGATAGTTTGCCGCGAGGTCGCGGCATGAACGTGAAATGAGAAAACATACGCCATTTAAGGAAAATGGCAGACGAAAGGATTGAGAAATGACTAACGAAGAAATCATTGAGGCTTTAAAGGAAATGACCCTGCTCCAGGCTTCCGAGCTTGTGAAGATGATCGAGGAGACCTTTGGTGTTTCCGCTGCTGCTCCGGCTGCTGTCGTTGCTGCCGCTCCTGCTGAGGCTGCTGAGGCCGAAGAGAAGACCGAGTTCGACGTCGTGCTCGAGGGCTTCGGCGACAACAAGATCGCCGTCATCAAGGCTGTCCGTGAGATCACCGGTCTGGGCCTGAAGGAAGCCAAGGCTGCTGTCGAGGCTGCTCCGAACGCCATCGCCGAGGGTGTCAACAAGGACAAGGCTGCCGAGCTCAAGGAGAAGCTCGAGGCTGCCGGCGCTGCTGTCACCATCAAGTAGTTCAAGCCTTATACGGGTTTTCGCAAATCCCTGCTGCGTGTGCGGCAGGGATTTTTTTTGCCCGAAAAGGTGCGCATCTTGCTCTATCGCGCTCCTTCCGTCCGTCGAAAAGCAGCCATGCGGTAAGCTTGCGTTCGGACGTTTTCCGCGCATGGATTCCATGCGCATCCCATACGCTGATCGCGCACATGATGCACGCACGTGGGCATTCGGAAGCGCACGTGCAAGGACGGAGGATGCAATGTACGAAGAATACACGTCGCCCATTCCCGATATCGAGGCGTACGCGAAACGGCTCGGTATGGAGGATCGCTATGATCCGACAGCTGAGTATCCGATGGGTGAGCCGAATAAGGAACTGCTTGATGCGCTCGTCGATGCGCATCAGACGCACATCCCGTTCGACGATTTGGATTCCTACGACTTGAAGAGGGAAGTATCCCTCAAGGTCGACGATCTGTTCAATAAGGTTGTGGCGAGCAGGCGCGGCGGCTTCTGCTTCGAGCTCAACGGCATCTTCAGCCTGTTTCTCCGCGATATCGGCTACAAAGTCTATCCGGTGTTCGCGCGCACGTGCTATCAGCACGAGGACCCCTGGCCGATCCTGCATCGCGGCACGGTTGTCGACTTGGGCGACGAGTCCGTGTATTGCGATGTCGGATGCGGAAGCCCCATGGCGTGTTGTTCGATTCCGCTGGTCGATGGCGCGACGGTGCATTCGCGCGGGCAGGTGTACAGCATGCAGCCTCTGCCGCAGAAGCCCGGCTGGTGGCGTGTGAACTTCCATCACGACGGATCCGGTCCGATCGAGCGCACCGTGGAATTCCTCAACTGTCCGGTCGAGTGGGCTGATATGATAGCGCTGGCGCGTCACTGCTCGACCGCTCCGACCAGCCCCTTCACGTTCAAGAGGCTGTGCAATCTGCGCGTTTCCGACGGCTATTACGCATTGACCGACAACGAGCTCACCATCAGCCACGGCGGCGTCAAGGAAGTTCGCGAGCTGACGAGCAACGAGGAGATCGTTTCGGTGCTCGATAAGTACTTCAACATCGGTACGCCCGAGCTTGATGAGCATTTCCTCGGGAAATGATGCGCTTCGCCGATAATGCAGCCTGACATCCGACGCATACTTGAGAACCTGCGCGCGCATGCGGTGACGAGCCGCGATGACGCGCGCTTGGTCGTTTTCGGGAAGCTGCATGATGCCGAGCTCCGTGCGTGCAATTTCAAAGGCGCGGGAACGGCGGGCGTGCGCGCGGCGGCGCCCTGCGGCCTGTTCGTCGCCGAATCGCCGCGTGCCATCGAATGCGCGATGCGTGCAGGAGCGCATCCGTTCGCCGTTCTCGTCGACGAGACGTTCTTGGATATTGGAGCAAGCGTGCCGTGTGCAGGAGCCGAGCTCCGTGCGGAAGCCGAACCGTCCGCAACGGCGCTTGCGGAGCTCGTCAGCGAGCTTGCGGATGCATGGCCGCAAACGCCCGTGTTCCTCGCAGATTCCGAGGAGTTCTGCCGTATCACCGAGTATCCGCTGAGCAGGGGAATCATGGCGGTGTTCGCGCGTCCGGAGCCTCTGGATGCGGCTGCGCTCCTTCGCAATCTCGACGCGGATGGCGCCCGAAAGCGCCGTGTGTGCATCGTCGAGAACGTGACGAATTACGCGAACATGGCATCGATCTTCAAATCTGCCGCTGCATTCGGCATCGATGCCGTGCTCATCACGCCGTCGTGCCACGATCCGTGGTACCGTCGATGCGTGCGCGTCTCGGACGGTGCGGTGTTCGATGTCCCTTGGGCTTACACGAACTCGCCCGATGCAACGGAGCCTGCAGGGCACTGGTCGACGCGCGGCATCCAGCTTTTGCACGAAGCGAGTTACACGGTCGTCGCGCTGGCGCTTAGAGACGATGCGCTTTCGCTTGACGATCCGCGCTTCAAAGTGTGTGAGAAGCTTGCGTTCGTACTCGGCACCGAAGGGGAGGGGCTCGACCCACGCACGATAGCGGCATGCGATTTCACGGCGATCATCCCCATGGCGCATGATGTCGATTCGCTCAACGTGGCCGCGGCGAGTGCTGTGGCGTTTTGGGAGCTCTGTTGAACGAATACGTATAGCTGTGGTATCATATCTGGTTGGCAAAGACACAATCAATGTGCATGATGCGCAAAGAAT
>JAFRLO010000019.1 GCA_017431165.1 Eggerthellaceae bacterium | reverse complement strand
TGTGACTGGATTTGCTGCGCCGTGCGCGTTGGAATGATTACTCTTCCGGCTTTGTTTTCTTGACAGCCTTGTCCTTGTACAAACTGCCCGAACCGCAGCCGCTGGATCGAAGACACGTTCCCCCAGATGGAACTTATCGTCGATATCGATGTGTGGATGACTGATACGGGCGAATATTCCGACTACGTTCTTCCTGCGTGCATGGCGTTTGAACGCGAAGAGCTCATCGCTGCCGCCAACTACAACCATGTTGTCTTACAGCAACCGGCCATCGAGCCTCAAGGGGAATGCAAGGATCCGTCGTTTATCTACCATGGACTCGCGAAAGCGTGCGGGCTCGGCAAGTATTACGAAAAGGAGGATGGCGAGCCTATGGTCGCTGCCGACTGGATTCGCATGCGCTTGAATTCGCCGCAGCCGTTCTTGACAGGCATCGAGCCACCTCTGACCTACGAGCGCCTCGCCGAGGAAAAGATCATCCGTGCAGCGGTTCCGCCTATTCCGTGGGATCCGTTCTTCGGCATGAAGTTCCCCACGCAGACCGGTCACATGGAATTCTACTCCGAGCGCTTAAGCACAATCGGCGCTCCGATGGCAACCTATCACGAGCCCTACGAGGTACCAACAACCACGCGTCTCGCAGAAGGTACAGCAAAGGGCAAGTACCAGTTCTTCAGCGGCCGTCAGCGCTTCTTCATGCAGTCGATCTTCACTGATGATCCAGTCATGGCTGACTTCTCCGGCGGTAAGCCGACAGGCCGTATCAATCCCGTCGATGCTTTAGCCGAGGGCATCCAAGATGGCGATAAGTGCGAAGTGCTCAATGAGCGCGGCCATGTCATCATCGAGATGCGTCTCGACGAGGCGATTCCTCCTGGAACGATACAAGTATGGTTCGGTTGGCGCAAGCGCGCCTTCGATGCCGAAGAGGGTCCTGAGAGCGGTATGTATTCGGAGTTGCTCGTTCCTTTGGGCGATAACGATACGCTCGATGAGCGGGCTCAGTTCTGGTATCAGTGCACCGAGGCCGACAACGCCGTCGGTTACATATTGGGCGGAACGACGTATTCGGCGATGTCGGGAGCGTGGGATACCATTTGGGACTGCGCATGCGACGTCCGCCAGGTCGAGGAATAGGAAGGAGCATCATCATGGCTGAGACAAAAATCGTATGGGCTCATTCTCCGGCTGCTGAGGAGATTCCAGAAGATGCTATCTTCGTTGATCGTTTGCGTTGCACGGGCTGCTGGACATGCTCGCTCGCATGCATGACGGGCAACGGTCTTAAGGATGGGCAGTTCTTTGTGACCGTTCGCACCTTAGGGTCTGGCGAGGGCATAGACCGTCCTGCGGGCGTTTGGCCTGATCTGCATATGTCGTGGATGCCTTTCTATTCGAAGCATTGCATCAAATGCAAGCCGCGTACTGAGGCAGGGGAGTTGCCGTATTGCGTAGCCCAGTGTCCGAACAAAGCGCTCGCTTATGGTGCGGATGCAGCCGAGAAAATCGCTGCTGCACGCGCACGTGGCGCACGTATCTACCAACTGCCCGGTTGGGAGCAGGGTAAGGAAGGCGTGATCTACGCAAGCCCCGATCGTAAGATCATCTAAAAGCGAAACGCATTCGCACAAAGCGGCAGGGCATCGTCCCTGCCGCTTCTTTTATGTGTGCCGTGTTGCCTGATACTCGTTATCTATCAAGCGGATAACGCTTCATATACTCGGGGTACATTTCTGCGATGAGTCGTTTCAGACGATCGATTGCGTGTCGCGCTCGCACATTCGGCTTCGCATTCTTGGCGTATACGAAGCCCATCTTGTACATCGAGCGCGGAGTGGAGAAAGGCGTGTAATGCAAACCATCGGTATGAACGCGCGGACTGTCTTGGGCGAGCATGAAGCCGAATGAGTCGAAGGTCGATGCAACCTCGGGAGATCGTGTAGCATACTCCAGCGTTTGCCTGGGTTGTGCAATGCCGAACCGTATGTTGTTCAACGGATAATCCTCCATGACGCACTCGACAAGACGCATCATTTCGCGGTGCGTATCGACCGCGAGAGGGTAGTCCACGAGCTGTTCCCTATGGATAGCACGGAAACCTGCGAGGGGAGAACCATCGAGCCATACCACGCCGAACTGCGAGCTGATGATGGGCTCGAAGATGAGCTCATCCTGATTAGCGAGGAACTCAAGCGTGTTCGCGTTGGCATCGATGCAATAAAGCTCGCTTCCATCGCTTTTGGCGGCGCTTTCAAGTATTTGGGAAAAGGGCTCCTCGGCGATGCGCGCGGTCGAGACGGCGTTCGCGCCATCAACGAAGGGACGGGAGATCTGAGCTATGTAATACGTGACGTGGAAGGTGAGGCTCGAGTCATCGGGAGCCATGAAGCGATTCTCGGTATAGAGTTCATCGAGCATGGACGAGTATTCTTCGAGCATGGCCTCGGCATGTGCCGAGAACGCTTCACCGGCGCTCGTGAGGCGTACTCCGCGTCGCGTGCGCTCGACGAGTTTCACGCCAAGTTCGGATTCGAGCGCTGTTATCGCTTTGTTCAAACCTTGCTGCGAAATAAAGAGGCGTTTCGCAGCTGAGTAGAATGATTTTGCCTGTGCGAGCTCTGTGAAGTAACGGAGAGTCTCGATTTGCATGATTCCTCCCGAATACGCATGAAGCAATGCCATGGCAGCATAGTACTCTTACAACTAAAGGTTGTCTAATGCTGCAGCAAATGGAAGTGATGCAAAAAGCTCGTTAGGCTTCTTTCGTCTCGACGAGTGCCATGAAAGCGATTTGGCCGTCTTCACCCAATCCGCGCACCTTGATAGCGCCGTCCTCATGCAGGGTTTCGAGGATGAGCGTGCTTCCTGCGAGCACCTCATGCCGGTAATCTATCTGCAGGCTTTCCACGGAAAGGGTCTCGTCAAGCTCGAGCGCATCGAGGACGAGGCGGGCATACATCGCGTTATTCAAATGCCCGTTCTGGTCGAAATCGGAGAAACCGGGTGTCATGCTTATGGATGAATCGGGCTCTTTGTCGAGATTCTTGATCTTCTTGGGCTTGCTCTCGAAAGTGCGCGCCTCATCGAAATCCTTCGGACCATCGTAGGCGAGAAGCGCACTGGCAAACGCCCTCTTCTCAATGCTAACGACCATCCATTCGCTCGTGGCCTTGGCGACAATCTCGCCTGATTCGTCTGTGATAAGGAAATCACGTAAGAAGGAGAGCTTCGTTTGCGTATGAGGCCATGTACGGACCGTGACGCAACTGAGGCGCTCTGGCTGCTTCATGATGACAAGCTTCATGCGGGTTACAATCCAAAAGATGCCCTTATCGCGGAGTTCCTCATCGCTAAAACCCATTTCCTTTGCATGGATGGTCGCAACATCCTGCATGAGGTCGAGGGCTGCTTGGGGTTTTAAGTGGCCGTATCGGTCGAAGTCCATCCAGCGGAGACGGTAGTTACGTTCCAGCGTGAAAAGCATCCAAGGCTCCCTTTCTGTGTTGTCCTGAGTGCTCGAACCAAGATATCATAAGAGCGTTCTCGCGTTTGCTTTCGTTTTCGATAATGGCCCGGAAGGCGGTGAAGGTTGTGTCTAACATAGTTAAAGACGAAAACGGCGCGTATCGCTGGGTATACGAATTCAATCTGTATAAGAATCCCACTATCCTTTTCACCGTGCTTAAGGTCTTCATTGCGATCATCGCCATCGGTTTGGTTATCATGCTCGCAAGCTTGATTCCCGATCTCGTGAAAGGGTATGCCGATGCAAGCGATGTAGCAGAAACGCTTAGATTCGGTAGTGTCTTCATAGCGCTCTTTGTCGTGCTTACCATTGTCGGCTATTTGGTTTACGCGCTGATGCAGGGCGGGAAATACTGCGTTGTGTTCACGATGGATGAGGATGGCATCACGCATAAACAGCTTCCGAGGCAGTATGAGAAAGCCCAGCTAGTAGGTGCACTTAACATGCTTGCAGGCCTTGCGAGCGGAAACGCCGCGCAAACTGGCATGGGCATCATCACTTCAACCCGCGATTCGATTACGAGCACATTCGATGCGGTGAGAAGCGTGAAGGGCTCTCGTGCACTCCGCGTCATCAAGGTGAATGAACCGCTTGCCAAGAACCAGGTCTACGTTGATGCGGAGGATTACGATTTCGTATTCGGATTCATCCGCGATCATTGCCAAAACGCCAGCGTAAGAGGGTAGGTTGTTGGTTAGAGGGCGGGTAGCGCCGAAGCCGTCTTTTCCTGCTGCTCCTCGTGCGTGATGTTCGGCGTGCCATCGCCCTCTTGGAAACCATAGTTGCCAAAGAACGCATGGTTGCCGCCATCGATGATCTCTTCATGGGCGCTATTGGGCAGCTTTGCTTTCGCTTCGGCGTACTTTTCACGATTCATAACACCGTCATTGCTTCCGTAGATGAGCAACACGTTTCCAGCATAATCGGACAGATCGGAGGATGGGTAGGCGGCGAGAAGGATAATCCCGACGTACTCAGATTCATGGCGCGACAGATAATCGCTAGCTGCGACCCCTCCGAGCGAATGGCCGGCAAGCAGCCACGTTTGGATGTCTGGGAATTGATCGATAATGCCATCGGCGGCATCCATGTCGAGAATCGCGAGGTTGAATAGCGGCTTTACAAGGATGGACGTGATGCCCTTTTGCGCGAAACGGGTGAGCAGCGGGGCGTAGGATTCGGGTTGAACCTTGCCGCCTGGGTAGAAGATGAGCCCCGCATGGGGATTTTCAGCTACAAACGCGATGGCGTCATCTGAAAGATTTAGCACGGTCACGCCATCTTGCGGGCCGTTCTCGTCGACAATGGCGGCAAGCGCGTTTTCGTCCGCATGGTAATAATCACTCACATACCATGCGAAACCAGCGATGAGAAGCATGAAAACGATGCCGATGGTGACCACGATGCGCTTCGCTATGGAGCTTTTTGCGTGCGCCAAGAGAATAACCTTTCGTACTATTTCCCATGTTGAAGAAAACAAGGTTCGCCCATGATAACCCATCATGGCGCTTTTTCGCTTGGCGATGGCATGCTTGGTATAATTGCCGTATCGGATCGATGAGTTTGGAGAATCGCGTGGAAAGAATCGATATCGCGCTCGTTCAGATGCAATCGGAGGTTGGAGATGTTGCCGCCAACTTGTCGGCTATGATGCGCATCATGCGAGCTGCCGCAGAAGAAGGCGCACAAATCGTATGTTTTCCCGAAGCGAGCCTGACGGGTTATAGCGCAACCCGCGCAGATGAAATTGCTCTTTATCCGACATGCCCCGAGGTGTGCGAGCTTTTCGATTTGGCTGATATGCTCGGCGTTGCTGTGTGTTTCGGCATGTTCGAACGAGCAGCAAGCGGGGAAGTATTCATTGCGCAGCCTCTGCATGCGCTGGATGCAACGCTTTGGCACCGTAAAACGCATCTAGGGGAGAAAGAGCAAAAAAAGATAAGCCCGGGGCAGACTATCGGGACTATCGATGTCTTCGGCGTTCGAGTCGGCGTGCAAGTTTGTTGGGAAACGCATTTCCCTGAGTTATCCACCATCCAGCGCGCTCAAGGAGCCGAGGTGGTGCTCATGCCGTTTGCAAGCGGGGCAAGCGGGGAAGTGCGTCGCGAAGCATGGCTTAAATACCTTCCTGCGCGTGCTTCCGACAACGGCATGTACGTTCTCGCGACGAATGCCCTTCTTGACCCCAAGACGACAGCAAGTCCGACCGCCCTCGGGGGCGGGATGATGGCCGTAGACCCATACGGTAAGGTCGTAGGCGAATATTTCAAGACGGATGAATGCGTGTTCATCTGCGATATCGACGGTATGCTCCCACGTAATTCGGCCAGCTCATCGATGGGTGCTCAGTCGTACTTCGACAATCGCAGACCCGAGCTGTTCGAAAGGTATCGCTAGTTTCCGACGATCTGCACATGGAATCTGCGCTTGCGCGGACCATCGAACTCGCAAAAATAGATTCCTTGCCATGTTCCGAGGGCAAGTGCGCCGTGCGTGATCGGGATGGTTTCTGATGCCCCGACAAGGGTAGATTTCAGGTGCGCATGGCTATTGCCTTCTATGTGGCGGAATTCTGGGCGATCCGAGGAGCCGAACGCATCCGCTAAAGCGAAGAGCAGATCATGCTGCACATCAGGATCGGCGTTTTCGTTGATGGTTATCGCGGCTGTCGTATGGGGGCAGTACACGGTGCACAGTCCTTCTGTGACCTTGCTTTCGCGTACGGCTTTCTTCACCTGGGAAGTGATGTCATGGAAAGAGAAGCGCGAAGTCGTAAGCTCGAACGATTCCATTTAACGTCCTTTCATGTGTTGTAAAACTGCTTCCACATCGGGTTTTCCCATACCATTGCATGTTCTGCAAAGGGTTTTTCTGTAGCGATTTGTTATGCATCCGATTATTTGCGTTACCTCATACTATAATCATCGGGCATTTTGTTGAGGCAAGCAACTAAAAGGATTATCTGAACAGCGGCGGACGCGACCTTCACAAGCGTCTCGCAGCTTATCGTGTAGGTGGGCAATTGACGCATTCGAGCTTAACCGATCAGGGCTCTTCATTCTCTAGTCGCATTCGTTCGATCGATGTGATCTCTATTATGCTTGCGCTTTCCTGCATCGTCATGGGCGTGTTCTTCTACACGTTATCCGATACGCGTTCTGCTTTGATAATACCCCTCTTCGGTGCCCTTTTCGTCATGCTTGCTTGGGCATGGTATCGCTTTAGAGGCGTTACAGACACGTCCGTCGAGAGAAGGATGTTCCCGATAGCCCTCATTTGCTTGGCGCTAATGTACGGACTCGTATTCCCTCCGGAGTCAGTTCCCGATGGAGTCTATCACTACAAGGTCTCATACTACTGCGCCAACCTCATCGGGCATTCCGATAATCCGCATCTGATCAGGGCGGAAGATGAGGAGCTTTTGAGCATCGCAAACGGCGTTCCCGTCATCGTCGATAAGAGCAGCATCTCTCCGATCAAGAGGAACCTGTCTGCGTTCGATTCGAATGAGGAATTAATCGAAAACGCCGACTACAGCGCTTTCGTCGACGGCCTCAACATCACTTCGACCTTCGTCCAACAAAAGCTCGCTCCTGCACTCGGGGTTTTTCTCGGGAAGGTTATCGGGCTCAATGCCTTCTGGGTCTACACCTTGGGGATGATATTCAATCTGTTCTACGGAGTCGCGCTCATCATGCTTTCCGTGAGGATTACCCCAATCGGGAAGAAGATCTTCATGGCTGTTGCTTTGCTCCCCATGACCCTGCATCTTCTGGGCTCCCATTCCTACGATGTCGGCACCTTGGGCCTCGCGTTTCTTCTCACGGCATTGTTGCTGCGGGCAATGCGTCGCGAAGAAAAGATCACGATAAAGGAGTTGTTGGGCATCGGCATCGTGGGATGCCTGCTTGCTCCGTGCAAGACCGTGTATTCGCTCATCGTCTTTCTCGCGGTCTTGATACCTGCATCCCGTTTCTCTTCAAAGGGACGGGCGATTGCGGTCAGGGCGATTATCATCGTGCTTCCGTTCGCGGTGATAGCCCTGCTCCAGCTGCCGGGCATCTTGACCATGCTCGGCATCACGCAGTCAGCAGCGCAAGTGGCTGAGGCGACGAGCGGGGAAGGGGCCATGCAGCCCTACGTGCTCGGTGATCTCATCGCCGATCCGGGCTTTGCGGCGAGCTTGTTCCTCAACACGTTTTTCGTCAAGGGTTGGGAATATCTGCTTACGTTCGTCGGTTCAGCTCTTGGATGGCTCCAAGGCAACCTGATTGCCCCAGAATACTTTACCTTCATGCTGCTCTTACTCGTTGGTCTTTCGATTCTGAGGTCTCCGGAGGATAAAGGGGTTCTTTCACCGAAGGCACGTATTTTGTTGTTCGTCGTATTTGCCGTCGCAGTGTTGGCCATCATGCTTGCGTTATGCCTCGATCATACACCGAACACATACGATTACATCGAAGGCGTCCAAGGACGTTATTTCCTGCAGATCGCCCCGCTGCTCTTGGTTGCATTGCGTGGCAGTGCGTTCTGCGTCAACAGGAGGATGACGTTCGCGCTCATCATCTCATTTGTAGCCTTAAACGCTACCTATATCGGTTTTATCTTCACGAGGCTTCTGTGAAATTCAGTGAGGCTGATGGGTCCGTTTCGTTTGCATGACGATGCGTTGCTTGCTGTTCATTCTGGTGTCCATTTTTTCGGATAGTTTATTAGTCCGTTTCCCGCAGAGCTGACGTCCGTCATACTGGTTCATCTGATACAATGAACATGTAAGTGTCCTCACCCAAACCACACCAGAAATATGAACGAACACCTACTTGGGGAAAACGGTTAAGCAAGCATTACCATGAACTCGTATTTCTCCTTAGCTTTCAATCTTATTCTCCTTCCATGCACGATAATCGTGTATTGTCTCGCACCCCGTAAAGCGCGCTTCGCTGTTCTGCTCGCAGCAAGCTATGTGTTCTTCTGGTGCTTAAGCGGCGCGCTCATCGTGTTCATCCTCATCTCGACTGCCACCGTTTATGCATGCGGACGCCAGATGTCATCGCTCTTACTCAGGCGCGATGAGTTATTGGCTGAGGTGTCATCGGGCAAGAAGCAGATCAAAAAGGATTGCAAGCGCCGTATGCGCTATGTGCTCATCGTGGGTGCCGTTCTGAATTTCGCGATGCTTTTCACTCTGAAATATCTCGGTTTCTTCAGCGCATCGGCAAGCTCGCTCCTTGCGTTTTTCGGCTTCGAAGTTCCTGAAATCACGGCAACCATAGGTGTGCCAATCGGCATCTCATTCTATACGTTGATGGCCGTTTCCTATCTCGTTGACGTCTATCGCGAAACGGTGGAAGCAGATTCCAACATCGGTCACGTCGCGTTGTTTTTGGCCTTCTTCCCGCAGATCATGGAAGGTCCCATCTGCCGCTATGGGCAGACAGCAAAAGCGCTATACGCAGGCGATCCCGTTAAGCTCGGAAACATGTACCGGGGTGTTCTCAGAATCCTGTACGGCATGGCGAAGAAGATCGTCGTTGCTGACAGGCTGAACGCATTCGTTGATAACGTCTTCACCGATTACTCCTCCTTCGATGGCGGCATCATCGCCCTAGCAGCTGTCTTGTACACCATAGAGCTGTATTGCGACTTCTCCGGCACGATGGATATCGCGGTCGGCATTGCGCGGATCTTCAACGTGAACCTGCCCGAGAATTTCCGACAGCCGTTCTTCTCCCGTACATCTTCTGAATTCTGGATGCGTTGGCATATCACGCTTGGTACATGGTTTAAGGATTATGTGTACTATCCGATCTCATTATCGAAGCCCTGTAAGACGTTGACGAGCAAGGCGAGGAAAAGGTTCGGTAATCGATATGGCCCCTTGCTCGTAAGCTCCATTGCGCTTTTCGTCGTTTGGTTCTTCAATGGGCTGTGGCATGGCGCAGGATCGCAATACCTGCTCTTCGGCATGTACTATTTCGTTATGATTTTCTTAGGCGGGTTGATCGAACCGCTTGCTTCCGCGATTGCTGAGGAATTGCACATAAATCGAGGCGGCATGCCATATCGGGTTTTCCAGAATCTGCGCACGCTCTTTGTGATATTCGCAGGCGAGATGCTCTTCCGAGCGACGAGTGCTGCAGATGGTTTGACGATGCTCGGTACTGCGATTTCCGATTTTACGATCGAGTCGTTTTCCCAGGGGACCGTTTTCATGATAGGGGTGGACCCTTATGATTTCGCCATCGTGGTGCTTGTGCTTTTGGCGATGCTCGTCATCGGCGTCATCAAGGAGCGCGGGGGCGACCCGTGTGAATCGATAGCGCAGCAAAACGATGTCGTTAAGTGGGGAGTGTTGGTGTTCATCGCTTTGTTCATCATCGTGTTCGGTGCGTATGGTCCGAATTACACGCCAGTCGAGCCGATGTATGCGCAGTTTTAAGGGATAAGGCAGGAGTGCATTCGTGATCAGGCCGTCAGAAGAGACGATTAAAAGAGCCTTGAGGGCGCTTTTGGGCGCGGTGCTTGCCGGCCTTGCCATCCTTCTGCTCCTTTTCGTGCTTTCGATGCTATTCATTCCGAAGAACAACACGGCAAGGGATGGCATCATCGACCAGAAGGCCAACGGTATCTTAGGCGAGCCGGGGAATACCATTGATGTTCTCTTCGTTGGGGACAGCGAAGTTCTAAGCGCCTTCTCGCCCTTGGAGATATGGGGCGAATACGGATTCACCTCGTATGATTGCGCCATGAAGGGCCATCGCATGCCCGACAGGTATTCGTTATTGCTCCAGGCGACCGAGAATCAGAAGCCGAAGGTAGTCGTCATCGAAACCCATGATTGCTATTCTCCGTTCACGCCTGGCATGGCATTCATCCGCAGCGTACAAGACGCGCTTCCCGTGCTCGAATACCATGACCGCTGGAAAAGCTTGACATTCGCCGACGTGACAGAGGAGCCGGACGCGACGTGGACTGACGACTTGAAGGGCTTCTACCTCAACACAGATGTCGAGCCTGCTAACGATGAGGGCCACATGGCACCTACAGACGAGGTTGAGAAGCTTGCCATCATGAATAGATGGTATCTGAAGATGATGATCGACCATTGTCGCAAGATCGGTGCCGAACCCGTGCTCGTAAGCTCGCCGAGCACCTATAATTGGAATACTGCGCGCCATAACGGCATCGTGGAGTTCGCGAAAGGCGCAAATGTCGAATACATCGACCTGAATGTGGAGCCGACCAAGGTCGATATCGACTGGGAGACCGATACGCGCGATGGGGGCGATCACTTGAATCTTTACGGCGCGGTAAAGGTTTCGGACTGGATTGGGAAGTACCTATGCGAAACCTACGGTCTGCCTGACCATAGGGAGGATCCGAAGTACCAGGCGTGGAATGTAGCGCTTGAGCGTTACGAGGAGCTCACCGATTGATAAAAAATCACCGTCTGGATAGACGGTGATGAGGTTTTAATGGCGGGATGTACGAGACTTGAACTCGCGACCTCCGACGTGACAGGCCGGCGCTCTAACCAACTGAGCTAACACCCCGTGCGTTATGCAGCGACAGACATTTTACTTGCAAATGGTGGCTCGTGCAATAGGTTTTCAGGGTTTTTTCCTAGCGGTCAGGACCATACATCAAGAGAATCGCTCCGCTCGCGCCGCACACATAGCCGCTCTTTTCCTGTTATAGCGAACGTGCGCTTATACATATGCGCACAAAGACGCTACAATGACTCCGAACGAACGACATTAAGGATTCGCTTTGCGCATTTTACGATATCTTCTCGAGCATAAGCTTGCTTTGCTGGTTGTCGTCTCGATGTTTGTCATCCAGGCGTTCTGCGACCTATCGCTGCCATATTTCACATCTCAGATCGTCGATGTGGGCATCCAGCAATCCGGCGTCAAGGACGCCGTTCCCGAGTCCATGAGCTCGGAGACGTTCGAACGCATTGCAGCGCAGCTTCCAGAAAGCGACGAGGCTCTTTTACGCGATGCCTATATGCGAGCAGAAGATGGCTTATGGAAGCTGGGAGATGTGGATGGCGAAGCGCGCGCAGCGCTCGATACCGCCCTGTCGTTCCCGCTTGCTGTGGGTTATATGCCTCAGATAGCGCCCGATGTGGACACGGCGGGCGCGGTCGATGCGTATCTTGCCGGGACGCTTTCAAAGCAAGAGCTCCTTGGCATCATCGATCAGGCGAAAGAGAGCGCCCGTGCGAATTCACCCGATAGCTTCGAAGCTTTCATCGCGCAGCAGAGCATCGAGGCGGTCAAAGCAGAATACAGGGCATGCGGTATAGACGTCTTCGACGTTCAGCTTGGATACCTGATCCGCATCGGCCTGCTCATGCTGCTAGCGACGCTTCTGGCTCTTATCGTGCATTGCGTGATGAATTTCGCAGCGTGCCGTACTGCGACCAAGATAGGCCGCGATTTGCGTACAAGGCTATTCACGAAGGTCGTCTCGTTTAGCGATGCGGAGATCAACCGCTTCTCTGCGGCATCGCTGATTACGCGTGGCACCAATGACATCCAACTCATCCAACAGCTGTGTCTGATGTTTCAGAGGCTCATGGTGTATTCGCCCATCCTCGCGATTGGCGGCATCATCATGATTGCTCAAACCAATGTCTCCATGAGCTGGATCATCGGGCTTGCAATCGTGCTCGTGGTAATCGTCAGTGGCATACTGATGGCAATCACTATGCCGAAGTTCAAGATCATGCAGACCTTGATCGACAAGGTGAACCTCATTGCGCGCGAGATGCTGACGGGTATGTCGGTGGTTCGCGCCTTCAATCGCCAGACATATGAGGAGCGTCGCTTCAACGAGGCGAACACCGCCTTGCTTGGTACGCAGTTGTTCACGAACCGCGCGATGGCATTCATGATGCCCTCGATGATGCTTATCATGAACGCGGTTTCGGTCGTGATCGTGTGGATTGGTTCGAGCTATGTCGATATGGGGGCCATCCAAACCGGCGACCTGATCGCGTTCATCACGTATGCGATGGTCATCGTGTCGAGTTTTCTGTTCCTGGGCCTTATAGCCATCATGATTCCGCGTGCAAACGTTGCATCTGTGCGCGTCGATGAGGTTATCGCAACATCCGCCTCCATTGCCGACGCAGTGCGTGTCTACGATGGCTTGATTCCTGATTCCGATGGTGCGAAGATCGAGTTCAAGGACGTATGCTTCGCATATGCCGATGATTCCACGAATGCGATCGACCATGTAAGCTTCACCGTGCCAGCGGGTTCCACATGCGCGATCATAGGTCCCACAGGCTGCGGCAAGACGACGATTCTAAAGCTCATCGAACGCTTCTTCGATGTCACAAGCGGACAGGTGCTCGTCGATGATGTCGATGTTAGAGAGTTAAGCCAGCACAAGCTTCATAGCCTGCTCGGTTATGTTCCTCAACAGGCATTTCTATTCTCAGGAACCATCGCGACCAATGTCGCGTATGGCGATTCCGAAATGTCTGAGGAACGCATCGAAGCATCGCTTTCCATCGCTCAGGCAACCGACTTCGTCCATGCGAAGGAGAATGGCTTGGATGAGGAGGTCTCGCAAGGAGGCACGAACGTCTCGGGCGGGCAGCGGCAGCGCCTTGCGATCGCCCGCGCGCTCGCGACCGATGCGAAGGCTTTTTTGTTCGACGATAGCTTTTCAGCGCTTGATTACAAGACCGATGCCGCGCTTCGTCGGGACCTGAAAGAAAAACTCTACGGAAAGACGGTTCTAATTGTCGCCCAGCGTATCGCAACCATCATGGGCGCAGATCAGATCATCGTGCTCGATGAGGGCCGCGTCGTAGGATGCGGCACACATGCAGAACTATTGAACTCGTGCGAAACGTACCGCGAGATCGCCCTTTCCCAACTCTCCGAGCAAGAGCTTTTCGGGGGAGGTGAAGTCGCATGAGCGAATCGCGCAACAGCGCATACGATAGACGTGCCGAGGAGCGCCGCCGTAAACCTCATCGAGGCGGTCCCGGGCGGTGGGCGAACGTAGAGAAGCCCCGCGACTTCAAGGGAACGCTTAAGAAGATGCTCGCGTATTTGGGGCGCTATCGTATCGCGCTTCTCGTCGTGTTCATTCTGGCCATCGGGTCGACGGTCTTCGGTGTTGTCGGCCCCAAGGTTCTCTCAACTGCCACGACCGAGCTGTTCAATGGCCTCGTTGCCAAAGTGAACGGAACGGGTGGGATCAACTTCGACGCCATCGCGACGATTCTGATTACGACCTTCCTCATCTACGCTGGTTCTGCGATTTGCGCGTTCGTGCAGGGTTGGACGATGGCGACGGTCACGCAGAAGACCTGCTATCGGCTGCGTCAGGATATCGCTGAGAAAATCAACAAGATGCCGTTTGGATATTTCGAACAAAATTCCATCGGCGATACGCTCTCGCGCATCACCAACGACATCGATACGCTCGGGCAGACGCTCAACCAGGGCCTCACGCAGCTTATAACCTCCATCGTGACACTCATCGGCGTCGTTGCGATGATGATTAGCATTAACGCTGTCATGACGGGCGTGGTGCTCCTGATCATCCCATTGACGGTGCTTTTCATCGTCAAGTTCGTGAAGTTCTCCCAGAAGTTCTTCACCATACAGCAGAACACGCTCGGCGATATCAACGGTATCGTTGAGGAAACCTTCTCGGGGCACGCCATCGTTCGCGCGTTCAACCAGCAAGAGCAGACTCTCGATCAATTCGGTGAAGCGAATACGCGCTTATACGATTCCGGTTGGAAAGCGCTTTTCGCAAGCAGCTTCATGAAGCCCGTGATGGACTTTATTGGCAACTTGGCGTATGTCGCGGTCGCGATTCTTGGTAGCTATTTCGCGGCTATGGGCATCATCACGGTCGGTGATATCCAGGCCTTCATCCAATACGTGAAGAACTTCACGCATCCGCTGGTCCAGCTTGCCCAAATCTCCAATGTGTTCCAGCAGATGGCTGCTGCCGCCGAGCGCATCTTCGATTTTTTGAGCGAAGAGGAGCTCGCTCCCGTAAGCGATCCGCAGGAGGCGCCGACAAGCGAAGCGAGCGTCGAGTTTTCTCACGTACGTTTCGGCTACGACCCCGAAAAGCCTGTCATTAAGGATTTCTCCGCACATGTCGAACCTGGCCAGACGGTTGCGCTCGTTGGTCCAACAGGTGCGGGTAAAACGACCATGGTGAAGCTCTTGATGCGCTTCTACGATGTGCAGGATGGTTCGATCATGATAAACGGGCGCGATATCCGCGAGTATACGCGCGATGATCTCAGGAACCTGTTCGGCATGGTGCTTCAAGATACGTGGCTTTTCAGCGGAACGATCCGCGAGAACATCCGTTATGGCAAACCTGATGCGACAGACGAGGAAGTCGAGCAGGCTGCGCGCATCGGTTATGCCCATCATTTCATCCAGACGCTGCCAGGCGGATACGATTTTGTCATCAATGAGGATGCGGGGAATATCAGCCAAGGGCAGCGCCAGCTCTTAACCATCGCTCGGGCAGTGCTTGCGAACCGTCAGATGCTCATTTTAGATGAGGCAACCAGCTCGGTTGACACGCGCACTGAGGAACGCATCCAGGAGGCCATGGATGCGCTTATGGCAGGACGAACGTCTTTCGTCATCGCGCATAGGCTTTCTACCATCCGCTCCGCTGATTTGATTTTGGTCATGCAGGATGGTGATATCGTCGAGCAGGGAACTCACGAAGAGCTCATCGCGCTTGATGGCTTTTATGCGGAGTTGTACAATTCACAGTTCAAAGTACTTTAGGGAGAGTTGTTGGTGGATTCGACTATGGGCGATAAGATTACACAAGATGCCGCACAATGCGGCGCGTCTGATACGTGTGTCAAAATCGCCGTGTTCGATTTCGATGGCACGTGCATTGAAGGCAATTCACCCGTTATCCTAGTTAAGCACCTGGCTAGCGAGCATATGCTCGACAAGCGGGAAATCGCCCATATCATCTTTTGGGCACTCCGCTATAAATTCCATCTCCCGCAAACCGAGCACAAGGTCCGTCGCCGCGTCTTTTCGGCGTTCAAGGGCAAGAAAGTCGACGTGGTCGATACCTATCTTGAGCATTTCTATTACGACAAGATCAAACCCTTGTGGCGCAAGGAGGCGATCGAGCAGATCAATCGGCTTCGCAGCGAGGGCTTCGTTATCATCGCCGTTTCGGCAACTTTCGAGCCAATCGTGCGCTGTGCGCTTAACGATGGGCTATACGACTATCAGGTCTCCACGATTATGCGTACAACACCCGATGGGCGCTATACGGACGAAGTCGAGGGTAAGCCCATCGAAGGTGAGGAGAAGGTTTTCGCCATCAAACGTCTTGCCGATGAGAAGTTCGGCGAGGGCAATTGGGAGTTGACCTATTGCTTCGCGGACCATTATTCCGATATCGATGTTCTCTCGAGTGCCAAGAATCCCGTCGCTGTCACTCCCGACTCGACGCTTCGCCGTTGCGCAACCCGTAACGGATGGGCTATAGTTTGGTGGGGAGGGGAAGCATGATGGCTGCAGGAGGTGAGCAGATGCCGCACGATTTCGAAAACGTACCCGATGCAAGCGGGAATCTTTCTGAGCAACCGAATGAATTCCTCAAACGCGCTACGCAGGCATATGCCGCAGGCGATGCGGTGCTCGCAATGCATCTCTACCTCGCAGCGTTCGAGCAGGCGTATGCCACAGGCATGCCCTCTGCCCATGATGCGGTCGTCGATGGTTTGAGGGAGGCTTGGGAGCTTGCTTGCAAGCTCAAGGAACGCTCGATCGCTGAATACGTGTTCTCCAAGCTCGAGCCTTACCTTTCCCAGGACGAGATTAAGGAGTGCGGCGAGAGGCTGCAAAACCTTGCGCTCGGCAAGCTCGAGGAGATCGGCATCCATGCGGGAGACATCGAAGAGATCACGAATGCCATAGCGCAAGAGGTATTTGGTCTCGAAAGCGCTTCCGATTTCAATATCAGATCGATCAAGCCTTTCGATTTGACGCTTCCTCCTATGAAGGAATTCGACGTCCAGCCTAAAGCGCAAAGCGATTCGAAAGAGGTAGATGCATCCAGTGCATGCGCGGCATGCGGACCCGACAACGCGCAAAAGGATGATGAGATCGCCGATGCGGTTTCCGATTTCCTCGCCTCTGGGGAAAGGCTCACGTATAAGAATCTCGTCGGCTACGATGACGCCATCAGGGTCATGCGCTCGCTCGGTGTGGGCATGGGAGAGGATCCGGAGCATATCAAGCTCGTCGAGATGCTCAATGCTCGTCATGGGCTTTCCGCCGCTCCTGCTCCCGATTCGCTCCTGATGCGCTCTCCCGCGCGCGAGGATGCGAGCCGCTTCATGGAAGCAACCCTCGGGGAACTCGGCGTTCCCGGCATCCGCATGCATGTCGAGGAGAGCTGGCGGGGCGCCGTGATGCTGTGCTTGTCTGCGCAGAAGAGCAAAGATTTCACATTCGACGGGCGCCTCGGGCGTTTTGAAGGGCGCGGTGCCCTTCTGCTCGAGGATATCGACTTGTGGGAGTTCCCGCAGCCTCAGGAGCCCGAGGATGGCTTGAGCGCGTTCATGCTCGCACAGATGTCACGCGGTGCACGCGAAGCTGTCAATCTCATCCGTACCGCTGTCGAGGACCCCAACGTCTATGTTTTGGCAACCGCCTCCTCCGAAGGTCCCATAGAGCCGTTCTTGCTTGAGATCCTAGGACCCTTAACCGAGGTCGATATCGCGTACCCCACTGCAGGGGAGAGGGCGGCGCTTTGGATCGACCTAGCGAAGAAGCATCCTTCCATCCGCGGCGTGAACCGCGTTTCTCTCGTACGCTTCTCTGCGAATCTCGCACGATTCGACATCTGCATGGCAGCGCGCGATGCGATCGAGGATGCTTACAAGCAGGGTTTGCGCGCTGGAAGGTACACGCCGGTTCATCCTTACGATCTTTTCGAGAAGCTTGCGGCGTACCAACCGCTCGATTCTAAGGAATATGCGGAACTCGAAGAAGCCATGATTAGGGATTTCAGCCGCGGTCTGAATTCCGACGACCCGCTGTTCGAGGGCCGATGAGGTATGACCGCACTCGAGGGCGCATGGCCTAAGGATGCTCCGAGTCGCCAAGAATTCATAGAGAAAGTCTATTCGCAAGGAAAACTCGCCTATCGCGAGATGCCATGGCGCAACATTTCTGATGCGTATGGCGTGCTGGTTTCCGAGGTGATGCTGCAGCAAACGCAGGTCTCCCGCGCTTTAGGGCGTTGGGAGCGCTTCATGAAACGTTTTCCTACGGTTGGATCCTTGGCGAACGCCCAAATGGGCGAGGTTCTCGAAGAATGGCAGGGTCTCGGGTACAATCGCCGTGCGCTTTCTCTGAAGCGAGCATGTGAGACCTGCTTGTCCGATATGGGAGGCACGTTGCCCCAAACGGCTAAGGAGCTCCAAACGCTTCCCGGCATAGGCCCTTCGACGGCTGCGGGCGTTGTGGCGTTTGCGTACAACAAGCCCGCCATTTATCTTGATACCAATGTTCGTGCGGTGTTCATCCATGAGCTGTTCCCGGATAGGGATCAGGTGAAGGATCGGGAGCTTATCCCTTTGGTCGAGGACACCTGTCCTGAGACCGATCCGCGGACGTGGTATTACGCATTACTCGATTATGGCGTCGTGCTCAAAAGCCAGGGGGCGAATCCATCAAGGCGCAGTGCGCAATATGCCAGACAAAGCTCGTTTCAAGGTTCGCATCGGCAGAAGCGTGCCGAGGTGCTCAGGATTGTTTTGGGAAACCCGGGCATAGCATACGACGAGCTCAAAGCCCGACTCGATTTGTTCGAAGAAAAGCACGGCCGTGGTGTATGTTCGGATGAGGAGTTCGATTCAATCATAGAAGACCTTGTCAATGAAGGCTTCTTTTCAAGGGATGGCGTGTATTACCATGCGTGATTCCTTCATGTTCGCAAATGCTTTTCGTCTTCGGGGCATGCTATGGGCATAGTTGACCTGTTGCTGATAGATATCGGGCTATCCATGGATGCATTCGCCGTGTCCTTGTGCAAGGGTCTTGGCATGAAACGCCTGGATTTACGCCAGGCGGTCATCATCGGCGTATTCTTCGGTGGCTTCCAAGCGCTCATGCCTGTTGTCGGTTGGGCACTCGGCAAGCAATTCGAATCCTATATCACATCCATCGACCATTGGATCGCCTTCGCCTTGCTCGCGTTCATAGGTGGCAAGATGATCTTCGATGCGGCGCGCGGGGATGGTTATGACGAGCTCGCCGGGAAAAGCATGGGCAAGCTCGATTACAAGGAGCTTTTTATGCTCGCAGTTGCGACGAGCATCGATGCGCTAGCCGTTGGAATCACCTTCGCGTTTTTGCAGGTGAACATCATCGGCGCGGTAAGCATCATTGGAATCACCACATTCGTCCTTTCCGTTGCAGGTGTTGCGATAGGTCATCTATTCGGTGCCCGCTTCGAAAAACCGGCGGGTATCATCGGCGGCATCGTGCTCATCCTTATCGGCGTTCGCATCCTGCTCGAGCACCTTGGAATCATCGCTTTTTAGGGGCAAAGCAAATTTGCTTTGCAGCAAAAAACCAACCGCATTTCCAAGGGTTTCCAAGCTCCTTACGTTTACTGTGAATTATCTCGTGTTACACGTAGAAATGGTCGTAACATTTTGCCACCATTTGCAGTAATAAATCATCATTTTTCATGCGACTCTCTTCATTTTTTATGCGCTTTCGTACAAAATGAGATTCGTAGTATTGTGAGTGAGAGCACATGAGGAGGTGTGCACATGGAAACAGAGGCCACTGCTACAGAGTTTCAGGCTTTGCTCGAGGCGCGAGGGGTTACGCGTCGTAGCTTCATGAAGCTTTGTGGCGCCATCGCTGCTGCCGCAGGCTTAAGCCAGCTTGCAGCTCCGAAGGTTGCGCAGGCTGTCGAGGATTCCGTGATTGGCGCTGCATCGGGCAAGCTTTGTCCGGCGATTTGGATTGAGGGCGCATCATGCACGGGATGTACGGAGTCGTTCGCGCAGGTCGACACGCCGGATCCGGCCACGGTCGTCCTTGAGATGCTTTCCTTGAACTATTCGGAGACTTTGTCTGCTGCTGCAGGCTATTCCATGGAACAGGCTAAGGCCCAAACCATCGAGAAGTTCAAGGGCGAGTATATCCTAGTGTATGAGGGCGCCGTCCTCGAGAAGTGGGGCGGGCAAGCATTGCGTGTTGCAAACGAGCCAGGCACCAAGCATCTTCTTGAAGCTGCGCAGAATGCCAAGTATGTCGTCGCGTTCGGTTCGTGCGCGGTTAACGGCGGTTGGATGGGTGCAGAGCCGAATTCCTCCGACGCTCTCGGTGTATCGAAGTTCCTGAAGAAGAACGGTGTCGTTACTCCCGTCGTGAATATCCCCGGATGCCCTGGCAACCCCGAGCATCTCGTCGCCGTTCTTGTCGACGTATTGCTGGTGGGCAAGGTTCCGGAGCTCACCGCCGATGGCAAGCCGAAGCAGATCTTCGGCCAGACCATCCATGACAACTGCGAGCGTCGCGGTCATTTCGAGAACGGCGAATTCGTTCGCCAGTTCGGTTCCGAAGAAGAGGCGAAGGGCTATTGCCTTTATGCTATGGGTTGCCGCGGTCCTCAGACCTATGCCAACTGCGGCGTGACGCTTTGGAACCATGGTCGCTCTTGGTGCGTGCAGGCTGGTTCTCCTTGCATCGGGTGCTGTGAGGCAGATCCCGATGATCCGAGCCAGAATTGGGTACAGGTCAACACGCCGTTCTACGAGCGTCATCGCGACCTTCGTATCGGCAGCATCGCATTCCAGCCGACTACTATCGCTGGCGGTATCACCGTTCTGGCCGCTGCCGCGCTTGCCGTTCATGGCTTCGGCATGAAGAAGACTGGCCGCACCGACGGTGGCGCTGATTTTGAGAAGATCCGTAAGTGGGATGCTGAGCATCCCGATCAATCCATCGGCCAGTACAGCGATGCAGTCTGGGCTGAGGCGAAGGCTGCCCAAGTCGCGAAACCGGTCGAAGAAGCTGCCGCTCCCATAGCGGCTGACATCGATGAGAAGGCTGCCATAGGGGCTGCAGCTGCCGTAGGTACGGTTGCTGCCGTTGCAAAGGGTGCATCCGATGATGCTCCTGGTTGGAAGACCGGCACCACCGAGGATGGCGTCGAGACCTTCGCCGAGGGTTACAAGCAGCTCTGGAACGACACCTTCAACGCCGGTTCCCAGCATGTCGCGAATTCCGTGACCGCCGATTTGACCGATCCGGATGCC